>NZ_JBFUGN010000001.1:0-38111 GCF_056402895.1 Rhizobacter sp. P3_B12
GTTCCAGGCGGTGCGCACCGACCAGCTGTGGCTGCAGCCCCAGTCCCAGCCGCCGGCCACCGCCTTGCCGTTCGCATCGACGAACTTCAGCGTGTCGCCGGCATGGATGTCGACCTCGCCGGCGGCGTTCGGGCGCGCGGTGGACATCGCCGAGCGGTAGTAGACGCCGATCGTCGAGCCGTCGGTGGCGAGTCGCGCGGTGTGCCCGTACCACCAGATGAACTGCGCGCCGACGCTGTCGACGTTGCCCTTCTTCGTCAGCGTGGTGCGCGACAGCAGGGCGCCGTCGCCGCCGACGCGCACCAGGTCCATCCTGCCGCAGACGTTCTTGTCGGGCGTGCTGCTGCCGCGGCAGTACTTGGGCGAGTAGATGTCCGGGTCGTCGGCGACGACGGCCAGCGCCGCGCCGCCGGGCGTCGCGAGGATGGCATGCACTTCCAGGCCGGCCACGCCGGGCAGCGCGCGATCGAGGCCGTCGGCGGCTGTCAGCGCGGCCATGCGGATGGATGCGGCGCTGCGGTCGGTCCAGGCCAGCCAGGCGCTGCCGTCGCTGCGCGGTGCGATCACCGCGGGCGTGTACTCGTCGTTGGGGGCCGCGTTGCCGCCCACCGTCACCGCGCTCGCGCGCAGCCGCTGCGCCAGCGGGTCGCACGACGCGGGCGCGGGAGCGGGAGCGGGTGCTGGCGCGGGAGCAGGAGCAGGAGCAGGGGTCGGTGCAGGTGCAGGTGCAGGGTCGGACGAGCTGCCACCGCAGGCCGCGAGCGCCGCGATGGCGACGACCATGGCGGCGCCGGCGGTCAGCCGGTCCGCGTGCAGTTTCACGGCGCGACCGTCAGCTTGCCGGACCCCGCCGACGCCTTGATGGCTGCCTTCACGCCGCTGGCCGGCAGCAGCGCGCTGCCGTAGGCGTACGGCACGGTCCAGCCGACGCTGGTGCTGAAGCTGCATTGGCTCGTGTCCAGCGCCGCGCCGTTCAGCAGCGAGCCGCTCTCCTTGATCGCGCCGGTCTTGCTCGACGAGCCGGGGTTCTTCAACACGCTGGTGCAGCCGTTGGCGCCCTGGATGTCGAACGCGTTGTTCTCCGAGATGATCTTCGCCTTGTAGGCCACGCCGATGCTGTACTGGTGGGCGTACACCGGGTGCGACTTGCTGCCTTCGTAGTAGTTGTTGTAGACGTGCACGCTGCCGAAGCGCACGCGTGGCGCGCGCTCGGTGATGTTGCTGAACAGGTTGCCGTGGAAGGTGACCGTCAGGTGCGTGTCGTCGCTGGTCGTGCTGTCGGACGAGCCGATCAGGTTGTTCTTGTCGTGCTGGTCGAAGATGTTGTTCGACACGGTCACGTAGTCGGAGCCGTTCTTCACGTCGAGTGCGCCGTCATGGCACTGCTTGACCTTGCCGTTCTCGACCGGCGACAGGTCGTCGGTCTGCGGTGCGTCGGTGAAGGTGTTGTGGTCGATCCAGACGTGGTTCGAGCCGTCGACCGTGATGCCGTCGTACTCCGAGTTCCAGTTGCCGGCATCGCCGTCGTTCGGATCCCACACCGGGCCCACATCGCAGGGGTTGACGATGTGCAGGTTGCGGACGATGACGTTCTGCACACCGCTGACCTGCAGGTAGGCATTGACCAGGCCGGCGTCGCTGCCGGCGCCGATGAGCGTGGTGTTGCTCTTCAACGTGAGCCTGGCGCGTCCCTTCTGGTCCGTGGTGTTCGTGAACGCACCGCCGTTGTCGGCCGCGGCCATGTCGATACGGCCGACCACCTTGACGATCGTGGCCGCACTGCCGCCGGCCTTCAGCGCGGCCAGCAGTTCGGTGGCGGTCGTGACCTTGTAGACGGCCGAGGCGGTGGCCGTCGAGCCGCCGCTGGTGCCACCGGCCTCGCTGGCCCAGCCGGTGGTCGGTGCCACGTCGCGGCTGTTGTCGCCGGAGGCGGGTGCGGGGGCGGGGGCGGGGGCTGGCGCAGGAGCCGGTGCGGGTGCTGCAGGTGCAGGTGCAGGTGCAGGTGCAGGTGCAGGCGCTGGGGCCGGCGAAGGCGCGGGTGACGGCGCTGCTGCAGGTGAGGGCGCGGGTGCCGGGGCCGGCGAAGGCGTGGACGCAGGTGCGGGTGCAGCGGACGCGCTCGCCGGTGTGTCGGTCGACTCATCGTTGCAGCCGGCGAGCAGCGCGGCGGCAAAGAGGGCGGGAAGCAGTGTTCGCATGGGGGCCTCGGATCTGGTTCGGATTCGAAAACGATTGTGCGGAGCACGGCACCGGCAGACTTGACGGAACTCTGAACAGGCGATGAACGGCGCCCATGCGTTGGTGGCGCGAGACGCCGCGCAACAGGATGCAAGCGGGGCTGGCCCGCAGGCCGTCGGAATGACCAGGCTGGTCGCCTCGATGCGTCACATTGCTCACGACTTGAAACCGAAGTTCCCGGTCGCGTCACCCTGTCGACGTCGAGGCCATGTCGAGGCCTTTTGCGCGCCGCGTGGCGCCTGTCACATCCACTGACGATGGTCATCGATTGATCAACGGTCGGTCAAGCCGTGCCGCGCCTGCACACGTAGCCTCGCTGGCATGTCGTTGATGTCCCTCCACCCTGTGAAACGAACTTCCCCGCGCCTGTCCGCGCTGGCCCTCGCGTCGGTCCTTGCGCTGGGCGCGCTCGCAGCCTGCGGCGGCGGCTCGGGCTCGGCCTCGAGTGACGGCGCCACCGCGCAAGGCGAGTCCGCCGGCAGCGGCGGCGCCACCGACATCACCGCCGCCATCCTGGCCAACGCCGATGTCGTGCTGGCCGGCGATGCGGTGATCCGGCTGCCGGCAGGCGTCAGCACCTACACCGGGGTGATCTCCGGCCAGGGCCGGCTCACGCTCACGCCGGCCGGCGGCAGCGCCAGCCCGGGGACGCTGGTGATCACGCAGGCCAGCACCTTCACGCTGCCCGACGCGCAGCAGGTGCAGGTCGTCACGAAGAAGACCTGGCCCGGTGCCGGCTACCAGCTCGCGATCGCCGGCAGCAACCCACCGRTGCTGACCATCGATGCCGGTGCCACGCTGCAGATCGGCACCAACAGCAGCGCCGACAACAACCCGAACATCATTGCCACCTCCGACAGCAGGAACCCGGCGAGCGTGGTGAACGGCGAGGTCAACCTCGACAACATCCTGAACAACGGCCGCCTCGTGCTGAAGAGCGCGAACTTCATCCGCCTCGGGCAGGTCAGCGGCAGCGGATCRATCTCACAGCAGCCCGACGTGTGGGGCGGCAACACGCTGGGCGGTGCCAGCGCCTTCTCGGGCGTGCTGTCGCTGAGCGCCGGGCAGGACTTCGGCAGCAACCACGTCGCCGCGGCATTGCCGAATGCGAAGGCGGTGCTCAACGAAGGCTCGTGGCTGCTGTGGAGCCCGCCGGGCAGCGTCGTCACCGTCAAGCAGGACATCTTCGAGGCGGCCTTCGGTGGCGACATCAACTTCCATCCGATCGGCAGCTCGACGATCGTGATGAGCGGCGTCTACGGCCACACCGACAACAGCCCGCATGGCAGCCCGAACCTGGTCGATCCCGGCCTGAGCGACCCCGGCCTCAACCTGGCCAAGGTGATCTACCGCGGCGGCGCGAACGCCGTCAACGGCAACGACGCCAGCTACCGCGGCATCAACATCGAAGCCGGCGGCACCGTGCAATGGGGCGACGGCACGCACAATCGCTTCTTCCTGCCGTCGGCACCGTCGCCGGCGGCGGTGAACCCGCCGGCCGGCAAGAAGAACGCATACATCAACCTGCACCGCGGCGGCACGCTGGCCTTCGACTACAACGGCCCGGTGACGCTGAACGTCGGCATCACCGGCGGCGGTGGCGGGCCGGACAAGAGCGAGACCACCGGCGCCGGCAACGTCACGGTGAGGGGCACGCCGGGCAACGACGTCACCTTCGCGCAACCGCAGAACTACCACGGCATCACCACCATCGGCGCGAAGGCGGTGCTGCGCCTCGGGACCGGCCAGCCGGTGCCGTTGAACTACATCACCCTCAACGCCGACAAGAACACCCGCAGCACGCTGCTGCAGGCCACCTACAGCGGCGACGCCAGCCTGCTGGTGGCCGCGGCCGGCGACGCGATCGTCAACGACGGCCAGCTGGTGGTGCAGAACACCTCGACGGACATCGCGTTGTCGAACATCAGCGGCAGCGGCAGCCTGCTGCAGCGCGGCAGCGCCACCACGACGCTGTCGGGCAACCGCTACAGCGGCACGACGACGATCGACGGCGGCACGCTGCTGGCCGCCGGCGCCGATGCGTTCGGCACCGGCAGCGTGGTCAACAACGCCGCGCTCGGCTTCGCGAGCGGCCAGCACGAACTCGGCCTGGGCGGCAGTTTCACGCAAGGAGCGAACGGCGTGCTGACACTGAACATCGCCGGCACCCAGCCGGGCGTCGACCAGGACCACCTGTCGACGGCCGGCCGCGCGGTGCTGGGCGGAACCTTGAAGCTGAACGTCGGCGGCAGCCTGTCCTCCGGACAGACGCTGGTGCTGATCGAGGCCGCCGGTGGCTTGAGCGGCGCCTTCGGCACCATCGACATCCAGGGCACCCAGGTCGTGACCGGCCAGGACGCGACCCGCTTTTTCGTGAGGATCCCATGAGGCGTCGTCATCTTCTCGCGTCGGCCCTCGGGGTCGGCGTGCTCGGCGCGACCGGTTGCGGCAGCGAACCCGGCAGCGGTGACGGTGAGGGCGGCGCGGCGACCTCGGCGGCGCGCAGCTTCGTCCACCCCGGCCTGCTGCACACCGAGAGCGATTTCGAGCGCATGCGCTCGAAGGTGGCGGCCCAGGCCCAGCCGTGGCTGAGCGGCTGGAACGCGTTGACAGCCAACGGCCGCTCGCAGCTGGGCGCGTCGCCGCGGCCGCTGCAGACGGTGGTGCGCGGCGGTGACGGATCGAACTTCGCGCAGCTCTACATCGACACGGCGCGCGCCTACCAGCTGGCGCTGCGCTGGAAGGTGTCGGGCGACACGCGCTATGCCGATCTGTGCGTCACCTTCCTGAATGCCTGGTCGTCGACGCTGACCGCCATCACCGGCAACGCCGACCGCTTCCTGGCGGCCGGCATCTACGGTGTGCAGTTCGCCAACGCCGCCGAGATCCTGCGCAGCTACCCGGGCTGGGCCGCGGCCGACCTGGCGCGCTTCCAGGACATGATGCTGAAGGTGTTCTACCCGCTGAGCAGCGACTTCCTGGTGCGGCACAACGGCGCCGTGATCACGAACTACTGGGCGAACTGGGACCAGTGCGCGCTGGCCTGCCTGTTGAGCATCGGCGTGCTGTGCGACCGGGCGGACATCTACGACGAGGCGATGGCCTACTACCGCAACGGGGCCGGCAACGGCGCTGCGCTGCAGGCCGTCTGCCACGTGCATCCGGGCTACCTCGGCCAGTGGCAGGAGAGCGGGCGCGACCAGGGCCACGCGACGCTCGGCATCGGGCTGGGCGGCATGTTCTGCGAGATGGCCTGGAACCAGGGCGACGACGTCTACCGGTTCGACAACAACCGTTTCCTGGCGGGCGCCGAGTACGTCGCGAAGAGCAACCTGGTCGACGCGGCCGGCGCCTTCTACGCGATGCCCTACCACGAGTACAGCAACAAGCAGGGTGTCAGCACCGGCGTCTCGCCCGCCGCGCTGGGCATCCGGCGCCCGGTCTGGGAAGCGGTGCTGCACCACTACGAAGGCCGGCTCGGCGTGGGAGCGCCCTGGGTCAGGCGGCAGGCCGAGCAGCTGCGGCCGGAGTWCGACGGCGGCAACGGCGACCAGCTCGGCTTCGGCACGCTGACCTTCGCACGCGAGCCGCGCACCGGCGGCAGCCCGAGCGGCCTGACGGCGCGCCTGCACGGCGGCGCGGTGCGGCTGTCGTGGTGGGGCGTGCCGGGCGCGCCGTCGTACCGCGTCAAGCGGGCCGACCGCGCCGGCGGGCCCTACACGACGATCGCGACGGTCAGCGACCTGCTGACCTGGACCGACACGCCGCCGACGGGCGCCACCTTGCTGTACTACGTCGTCACCGCGCTGGACACCGCCGGCGGCGAGAGCGCCGCATCGGGCGAGGTGCCGGTGTCGGCGACGCCACAGCTGGTGCTGCACTTGCCGCTCGATGAAGGCGGCGGCCGGGTCCTCGACGGGCAGAAGGACTTCGTCAGCCTGCCGCCGGGCATCGTCGAGACGCTGGGCGATTGCACGCTGGCCGCACGCGTGCGGCTGGACGCCGCGCAGGCCTGGGCGCGCCTCTTCGACATCGGCTCCGGGCCACGCCGCAGCATGTTCCTGACGCCGCGCAACGCCGCCGGCGGCGTGCGCTTCTCGATCGACACGGTGCACGGCTACGGCGCGCAGATCATCGACGGCACGGCGGCCCTGCCGACCGGCACGTGGACGCACCTGGCGGTGACCCTGTCGGGCAGCACCGGCACCCTCTACGTGAACGGCGTGCCGGTCGGCACGAATGCCGCGATGACGCTGGCGCCCAGCGACCTCGGCGCGGGCATGGACGGCTGGATCGGACGCTCGCAATACGCCAGCGATCCCTACCTGAAAGGCGCCGTGCGCGACCTGCGCGTCTATGCCGGTGCGCTGGACGCGCAAGCGATCTCGGCGCTGGCAGCCACCTGACGCCTGCTCGGCAGCGGCGAGGCTTCTTGCGGCGGGCCGCCCCGGTTCGCGGGATGCCGTCCAGGTGTGACTTTGATCGCTTTGCCGCGCTCCGGTGGCACCGTACCGTGACTTCATGGACCGCCCATCCCACCTGCCCGCGCAGTCGCCGGCGCAGGTCTCCAGACTCGTCAACCCGACCACCTTGATCCAGCATGCCGCCGACGGCGCATTCCTGTGGATCCTGCGTGATCGTGCCGTGGCGTCGCCGCGATACCGCATGCGCAATCTGCTGGCCCTGGACCAGCGGATCGAAGCGAACCGCGAAGGACTTCTGCTGGCGGACGAGGACGGATGGGCCGCATGTCGCGACGGGCTCGCCTCGGGTGACGCGGGGGAGATCTTCGCCGCGGCGGTCGTGGCCTTCTCGACGCTTCGGGCAGACCGGATGCGCACGGCTTGCGAGGTTGCGCTCGCGGCCGAGGATGGCCAGCGCGCCCTCATCGCCGCATTGGCCTGGCTGCCGTTCGAGCCGCTCGCCCCGATCCTGCAGCGGCTGGCCGCAGGCGCGGATGCGCGACTGCGCCGCGTTGCGCTGCGCGCGATCGGCATCCATCGCCAGGATCCCTTCGATGCGCTCCAGGCGGCGCTCTCGCATGACGATCCAGGGGTCGTGAGTGCCGCGGCGAGAGGCCTCGGGGAATGCCGCCGGCGGGATGCGGTGCCGCTTCTGCTCGCGCATCTCGACTGCGCGCCGCCGGCCGCGCGCTTCTCGCTGGCGTGCAGCCTCGCGCTGCTGGGTCWCCGCGAGGCGCTCGCGCTGCTGGCGTCCACGGCCGAGGCGGGGGGCGTGGAGGCGATGGCGGCGGTCGAGGTGTTGCTGCGGGCGCTGCCGCTCGCGCAGGGGCGACAGATGCTGTCGAGTCTCAGCGGTCGACCGGGGCGGGAGCGATTGGTCATCGCCGGCACGGGCATCCTGGGCGATCCGCTGGCCGTTCCCTGGCTCATCGCGAAGATGGCCGATCCCGCGCTGTGCCGCATCGCTGGGGAAGCCTTTTCGCTCATCACCGGAGCAGACTTGGAACACCTCGATCTCGACCGCAGCGACTCGGGTGAGGATCCTTCGGGCGATGCGGAGGACGATGTCGAGGATGGCGTCCATCCCGATGACCATGAACTGCCGGTGCCCGACCCGGTGCGTGTCGAGGCATGGTGGGGCGGGCAGGCGTCATCGATGCCGAAGGGCGTGCGCCATCTGTGCGGTCGGCCGATCGCCGTCGGCTCGCTGGTGGAGGTGCTTCGCCACGGCTATCAACGGCAACGCCGTGCTGCGGCGCTCGAATGGGTGCTGCATCGCGAGGACGCCCTGTTCTTCGACGTCCGCCAGCGCAGCGACGGGCAACAACGGGTCCTGCGGACATGCAATTGATCAACCGGACGCGCTTTCCGGCGGCCTGGACGCTGGGCTTTGCACGCAACGGCCGGGAGGTGGTGGTCGTCGTCGCCAAGGCGACCTACGCCTTCGATGCAGCCAGTGGCGAGGTCAGGCCGGGCGACGTCCAGGATCCGCTGGTGAAGGCGGACGAGTTCACCGGGACGCCCGGCCTGAGCGCGGTGCTGCGCGAAACCGACTTCGCGACGTTCAAGCCCCGATGCGACGTGCTGCTGAACGGCAGCGCGCATGCGCCTGCCGGCACGCGGGTGCGCAGCCTGCCGGTCGGCATGCGCGTCGGCCCGATCGCCAAGGCCTTCAAGGTCTCGGGCGACCGCGTGTGGAAGGCCAGCCTGCTGATGCGGGCGCCGAGCGAGCCGGAACCTTTCGCCAGCATGCCCATTTCCTATGACCGGGCCTTCGGTGGCGTGGATGCCTTCGGCGGTGACGATGTTCCTGTCGCGTACTACGCCGCCAATCCGGTCGGCCGTGGATATCACCGGCGGACGTCCGGGACGCTGGTGGACGGCACGCCCCTTCCCAACACCGAGGAACTGGATCGTGCAGTCGATGCGCCGGACGGCCGCTACGTGCCGATGTCGTTCGGTGCGCTGGGCCGGAATTTCCCGTCGCGCCTGGCGCACGCCGGCACCTATGACGAGCGCTGGCAGGCCACGCAGGCACCCTTCTGGCCGGAGGACTTCAGCTACGAGTATTTCCAGGCGGCGCCCGTCGAACAGCAAATGCCTTATCCGCGCGGCGGCGAAACGGTCACGCTGAAGAATCTCACGCCGGGCGGCCACGCCGGCTTCCACCTGCCGGCGCTGTCGCTGTCCGTGCTCGCGAACTTCCATGAGAAGCGCGAGCGGACCTTCGAGATGGCCGTGGACACCGTGCTCATCGAGCCGGACCAGGGGCGGCTGACGATGGCCTGCCGTGTCGGCATCCCGATGGCGCGCAGCCTGTTCGACCTGCGCGAAATCGTGCTCGATACCACCACGGCGATCCGGACCCGGCCCTTCCACAACGGCAAGCCCCACTACCGGAGCCTGGGCGACTACGTGCGCGCCCGCTCGCGCGGAAAGATCATCAAGTGAAGCCGCTCTTCATGGTTGCCCACGGCATGTGCACCGCCGTCGGATTCAATGCATCCGCATCTGGCGCGGCCATGCTGGCGGGCATTTCCGGCGCGTCGCAGGGCATGCTGTGGGATGCTGAATCCGGCGAGTTCATCAACTGCTGCCGCGTGCCGCTGCGGCAGTGGTGGCACGGCGTGGGCAAGCTGGGCGCCCTTGCCGCCGCCGCGATCGAGGAGTGCCTGTCCGCGGGCGCGATCGCAGACCCGTCGAAGGTGCCCATCCTGCTGGGCTGTGCCGAGCCGTCCCGGCCTTGTCCGCTGGTGCCGCTCGGCGATTCGCTGCTCGTGCAATTGCACGAGCAATTGGGCGTGGCGCCGCATCCGCTGTCGCGGCTGGTGCCGCTCGGGCAGGTGTCGGGCATCGCGGCCTTCGACCTGGCCCACGAGATCCTGGAGCGCGGCCTGGCGAGCCACTGCATCGTGGCCGGCGTCGACAGCTACCTGCACCAGGATGTGGTGGAGGCGTTCATGTGCCACCGGCGGGTGCTGACGCCCGCCAACTCGAATGGGTTCATTCCGGGCGAGGCCGCCGGCGCCGTGCTGTTGTCCCATCAGGCCCCACCCACGCCGCACCTGGCCATCACGGGGTGGGCGGGGGCGCGCGAGTCCGGCACGATCGAATCCGAGGAGCCGTTGACCGGCCGAGGCCTCGTGGAAGCGATCGAAGGCGCGTTCGCCCGTGCCGGTACCGACATCTACGCCACGCAGTACCGCATCACCGATCTCAACGGCGAGCATTACAAGTTCAAGGAAGCCGCCCTCGCGATGGGGCGGGTGATGCGGCGCCGGCACAGCGAGTTGTTCGATGTCTGGCATCCGATCGAGTGGATCGGCGAGGTTGGCGCCGCGATCGTGCCGTGCGCGCTCGGCTACCAGCTTCATGCGAGCATCCGCGATGCCGCGCCGGGACCGCAATGCCTGGGGCATGCCGGCACCGACAGCGGCGAGCGCGGCGCCTACGTTTCCAGATATGCGGGAGGAGCCTGAATGGGCAGCAATGTCTTCGCCAACGGTCGAGAAGTCTCCAGCAAGGCCGACGGCAACATGTCGAATGCAGCGATGCCCGACGTCTGCCTGACTCCGCCGCCGCCGCCGGTCGGGCCGATCCCCATCCCGTACCCCAACTTCTCCAGCGACTCGGACACCGACGAGGGCACGCGCGACGTGCAGATCGGCGGCAAGCAGGTCGGGCAGAAGAACAAATCGACCTTCAAGAAGAGCACTGGCAACGAGGCCGCGACCAAGGCCGTGGGCATGGGCGTCGTGACCCACACCATCCAGGGCGCGACCAAGCATGCCGCGTGGTCCTTCGACGTGAAGGTGGAGAACGAGAACGTCACCCGCCACCTCGACCTCACCACCCACAACCACGCGTCGGATCCGATGAACACCGGCTCGATGACGGTGAAGGTGGGAACGATCTCGCTGGCCGACCCCAAGAGCGACGAGTGCAAGGAGCTGGAGGGCGAGAACAACCAGAAGCGACAGGCGCTGAGCCAGTCTTCCACCAGCACCACGGTCACGCACGGAAGCTTCAAGGCGGCGAATGGAAAGACCTCGAGGCTGTGGTCGTGCAGCCGGAGGCTGGAAGGGATCAACGATCCCAGCTACTGCGCCGGCCTTCCCTATGATCGCCCGTTGAAGGTGTTCAACCAGAAGGGCGTGGAGCGGGACGCCATGCAGGCAGCGCCAACCAACCTGTGCGAGGAGGCGGTCAACAACCGCAACTTCCAGTACACCAACGACATCAACATCCGCAATCCGCACACCAGCCACACTGAGCCACGTATCGTCGAGTCGATGCTGGAGCGCTTCGATGTCAGCGGCGGAACGCTGACCTTGTCCATCAACTGGAACTCGAAAGCGGGGGCGCAGGACGTGCCCTGTGACAACTGCCACCGTCTGCTATGCGCGGCGGCGGCGTGTGGATTGAACATCGTCCTGTGCACGACGGTGGAGCAGCCCCCGTGCGATGACGACCTCAGCGGCAGCTATTGAACTGACAGGAGCAACATGCCGACACTTTCCATTCCTGCGTACATCCTGCATTCCGATGTACAGAACAAGCCCGTCGCCCATGCCTGGCGCGGCGCCGCGGACTTCACCCGGGAGAACGACAAGCTCGCCCAGCAGCTGACCACGCTCAGCCTGCGCGCCCGGCTGGCCTGCGCGGCGGCGACGGCCGAATGGATCTACTGGCGCCTGCGAGGAGAGACCGATTTCGACGCGCCGTTGCAGATGATCGAGGCCGCGTGGGCCGCGAACTGCGATGTCCGCTATTGCCAGACGCCCACGGTATCCGAGTTCGAGGACCGCAAGGGTCCGGTCAACGGTGTGCTGCGGGCATCCAAGGACATCCTGGCGAACGTGCTCCGCTCCTACAAGGCCGAGTCCGCGGGCAGCCTCACGTCGCGGACGGTGTATCTGTATTTCCTCGCTCGTCACGTCCTTCCTGACAAGGCTGCGTTCGATGCCTGGCTGAAGGCCGCCATCAAGCGCCTGGCGCTGCTGTATCCCCATGTGGAGGGGCAACTCGGCGAGCCCGTTCCCCGCGAGGCCATGAACACGGGAGAGGACTTCCAGAAGGCAGACGCGCCACGGCTGCTCGCTGATTTCCTGGCGCGGCTGACGCCGGCCGAGAACCGCTATCTGCGCAGCCCGGAACAGGTGCTGGCCGAAGGTTTCGCCGGTACACCCTACCGGCTCTCCTGAGCGTCGAGGTCCCGATGCCGTTGAACCGCCCGCACTACATCCATCCCATCGCCGCCGGATCGCGAATTCCGTGGCCGTGGGACGACTGGAACGTCCGGCAGGCCTACATGCCGGAAGATGCGCTGCTGGCAGCACGTCTTCAGCCGCTTGCGCGGCGGGCCCAACTCGCGATGGGGGTGGCCATCGGCGAATGGATCGTCTTCACGCTGGAGGCGCTGGATTCCGATGTCCGGCCACGGCAGTACCTGCAGGCGGCCTGGGCCGGCACCGTGCACTTCGCATGCTGTCCGTACAGGGAGTTCGTCGACCGGGAGTGGAGCGGCCCGGTGCGTGGGCCGCTGCACCTGACGATGGCGTTGATCAACGACACCCTGCATTTCGAGGACGCCGCGCCGGCCGAGAACGCGGGTTGGCTCTCGACCTTGGCCCAGCTCGTGGTCCCCGAGGGTTCGCCGTACATGGCCTGGCGGGATGCCGCGCTGAATCGGCTGGAGCGCTTGTTTCCTGCACTCCCGGAGGACGACGATTTCGAGTACGACTGGCAGGCCGCCGAGCCGCTGGTGCCGCGCGAGTGTTTCGATCCCACCGCCCCCTTCGACCCGTCGATGAGTGCCGGCCTGGTTCGACGCGCGCTCGCCGATATCGACGATGACACGAATCCCTACGCGAGCACCCCCGCCCAGCGCGAGCGGGCAGGGGTCGTGCTGCCGTTGTCCGAAGTCGATTGAGTGCGGGGTTCCCCGGAAGTACCGCTTTGCAAGCGGTACGAATTGGTATCTTTGAGAAACCTAGGTTGGAATACCAATCCAGTACCAGCACACTCCCCCCTGGTTTTTGTGATGCATCTCAACCGGAGATCAGGGTGATGAAAGTGAAAGCATTGGGATTGAGCATGGTTGCCGTCGCGATCGGCAGCATGTGGGGGCAAGTCCAGGCCGCGTCGGCCTACGGCGAGCAGGGCGCCTGGGCCAGCGACGTGCAACTGGCGCAGTCCAGCGCGCCTGCCTGGCGCGAAGGCGTCACCTACACCGTCGGCACGGTGGTGAGCTATGGCGGCCGCGACTATGTCGCGCTGGTCACCCACACCGCCTGGGCGGGCACCAACTGGACGCCGGCGGCCACGCCGTCGCTGTGGTCGCCGACCAATGCCGCGCCTGCACCCGCACCGGTTCCTGCACCCGCTCCCGCGCCGTCACCCGCACCGAGCCCCGCGCCCGCACCGGCCCCCGCGCCGAACCCGGGCGGCACCTGCTACCTCGCCTGGGTGGCTGGCACCGCCTACACCGGCGGCGCGACCGTCAGCTACAACGGCGTGAACTACAAGGCCAACTACTGGACGCAGAACAACAACCCGGCCACCAGCAGCGGCCCCGCCGGCAGCGGCCAGCCGTGGACGGCCGTCGGCAATTGCGCCGGCACCCCTGCGCCGGCTCCTGCACCAGCGCCCGCGCCTGCACCTTCTCCCGCCCCCGCTCCAGCCCCCGCGCCGTCGCCGGCCCCGGCTCCCGCACCCGCGCCTGCACCGGCCCCCGCGCCGGCCCCGGCGCCCGGCGGCCGCCAGGTCGGTTCCTACTTCACGCAGTGGGGCGTGTATGGCCGCGGCTATGAAGTCGCCGACATCATCTCGTCGGGCTCGGCCAACGCGCTGACCTTCGTCAACTACGCCTTCGCCAACATCTACCAGAAGAATGGCGGCTACGAGTGCGCCCAAGGCATCGACAAGCTCGAGCCGGGTGCCACGAACCCGAACGATCCGAGCGCCGGCACCGGCGGCGACGCCTGGGCCGACTACGGCCGCACGCCGCTGCGCCTGGTCGGTGCCGCGCCGACCTGGGATTCGAAGCTCGCCGGTTCCTTCAACGAACTGAAGGGGCTCAAGGCCAAGTACCCGAACATGAAGGTGCTGATCTCGCTCGGCGGCTGGACGTGGTCGAAGTGGTTCTCCGCTGCTTCGCAGACCGATGCGCTGCGCAAGCAGCTGGTCAGCTCGTGCCTGAACATCTACATCAAGGGCAACCTGCCGGCCTACAGCGGCAGGGGAGGCGACGGCGTGCTGGCCGGCGTGTTCGACGGCATCGACATCGACTGGGAATTCCCGGCCGTGATCGGCCAGCCGTACAACACCGTGAGCGCGGCCGACCGCCACAACTTCACGCTGCTGATGAAGGAGTTCCGCGCCCAGCTCGATGCGGTGAACGGCAAGCACTACCTGCTGACCGCTGCGCTTGGCTCGGGCAAGGACAAGATCGACGCGACCGAGCCCGGCCAGTACGGCCAGTACATGGACTGGGTCAACCTGATGAGCTACGACTTCCACGGTGGGTTCGAGCCGCAAGGCCCGACCGACTTCCAGTCGAACCTCTATCCGGATCCGTCGGGGCCGAACTACTACGACCCGCTGAAGCCGGGCGTGCGCAGCGTCGCGTCGTACTACAACATCGACGAGGCGGTGGGCATCCTGCTGCAATCGGGCATGCCGGCGAACAAGATCAACCTCGGCATTCCGTTCTACGGCCGCGGCTGGACGGGCGTGGCGAACGTCAACAACGGGCTGTACCAGAAGGCCACGGCGCCGGCGCGCGGCACCTACGAGGCGGGCATCGAGGACTACAAGGTCCTGAAGACCGCTCCGGGCACGGTGTTCGTGCACCCGATCACGAAGCAGAGCTACAAGTTCGACGGCACGAACTTCTGGAGCTACGACACGCCGGAGGTGATCCAGACGAAGATCAACTACCTGAAGTCCAAGGGGCTGGGTGGCATCTTCAGCTGGTCGCTGGACGGTGACCTGAACGGCGAGCTGATGAAGGCCACGGCCGCCGCGAAGTAAGCCGCGGAGCCGTCGCGCACCTGCCCGGGTGCGCGACGGCTCAGTGCGGGATCTGCTTGAAGTACACCGCACCGGTGCCGGTGCAGCTGCCGGCGGTCCGTGCGAATGCCGCGGTGTCCGCGCTGACTGCCGTGAACGCATTCAGCGGCGCACTCACCAGGTAGCGTTCCCGCGTCAGGGCGGTGAAACCTTCGACGCAGAACGAGCCCGTCGCGGAGGCCCCGTTCTCGTAGGTGACTGAAGCCACCGGTGCCCTGATCGAACAGGTACGACGCCAGGGTCGGCGCGTTGGGCTCCCCGGCCGCACCGCGACGGACTCGATGCTGCTGTCCGGTGACTGCCCGTGCCAGCCGCGGCAACTCGCAGTTTGCGTCCAGTTGACTCAATCGGCATTCAGCAACCAGCGTGCGGTAAGACGAAACCGCGAACGCGCTGCGGGTTTACTGAACTCCACGGCGCGGTTCCTGCGCTTCACGACGCCTCAAGATGTGCGCCGCAACCCCCGCACCGAGCGCTCCGGTTAGGGCTCCGAAAACGCTGAGTTCTGGCGAGAAGGGGCGGTCTGCACTACCGACAACAACCGGCAGGACGTACATGATTGCAGCACCAATAAGCGCACCGAGGACGGAAGCTGACTGTTGGGGCCTCGGCAGGCGCCAGGTGAACGCAAATAGTGCAGGCCCCAGGCAGAGACTGGTGGGGACCGCGATGAGGCCCGCAAACAGCCAGATTGCAGGACTTCCAAAGAGCACATCGACGGGATCGGACCAGAATCCACTTGGGCAGACCAGCTCGGCCACGAACCAGAGCGCAGGTGCCGCAAGTGTTGCTACCACGGCGCCGAGAAGAGACGCCTTGATCCGCGCCAGCAAAGGTGGCGGTAGTCGCAAATGGGGTTCTCCCCGCGCGGAGTCGTTCATGTGGCCGAAAGTTCGACGTAAGGGGCGTCCCGTCTGCGGGACATCACCTTGACAGAGGGGTTGGCAACTGTCTTCAAAGTCAAGTCTGTTCCGAAGGTTTGAGATGCCGAGTCGCGGCCCCAATGTTCATTGGGCCTTGCAACACGATGTGAGCATTTTTTCGAACCGCGTATCCGTGGGCTCAACGCGGTGCAATGCTGCATCTTTGCGCAAGTTTTCCAGCACAGGGGCTCCTCCCTGTTGTATTGCCTCACGGATGGTCCGCTCCGCCACGGTCACATCACCATTCAAAAACTGGGCGTAGCCCAAATTGGCGAGTACTGCAGCGCATTCTTCTTGCGCGCAAATGAGCGTGGCCTTTTGCAAGTCAGCCACCGCGCGTGCCAGCAGAAGTGCCGGACTCTCGGCATTTAGTAGCAGCCGC
Organism: Rhizobacter sp. P3_B12; assembly: GCF_056402895.1. Taxonomy (NCBI): domain Bacteria; kingdom Pseudomonadati; phylum Pseudomonadota; class Betaproteobacteria; order Burkholderiales; family Sphaerotilaceae; genus Rhizobacter; species Rhizobacter sp. P3_B12. Next base: position 16,080 of record NZ_JBFUGN010000001.1, read on the forward strand.
TTTGATTCCACCACCCGTGTATCTGAGGCGTTGCTTAACGCCCGCGCTACCAAGGTGCCAATTTCGGAGTCGTCGTCTTGGGCAAAACGCTCCGCCAGCAAATCGTTTATTTGCCGTTCTTCTTGCAGCTTGTCGGTCAAGCCGGAGCCCAGCGCCATATTGCTCAGGCTTCGGGCCAGCACTTTGCGCACACCGGGCGCTGTGTCCTTGGAAAAGTTGGCATACGTCAATTGATACAGGATCTCAGCGTCGGCATACTCTTCTTCAATGGTCAGCTGTTGCGCTACGTTATAGAGCCTGGCGGCCACATACTCGCGCAGTATCGGGTTCGGGTCTTCACTGAAAGTTTCTGCAACCCGGTCGTAGTTCACCTGTACGCTGCGCGTGTCGGAAAGGGCTTTCAGGCTGACAGCGCGGTTAAAAAAAGCAAATGCAACCTGTTCGCGCATTTCGTTTGACAGGTCAACGTGGTAGATCCGTACCGCCCGGTCATACGCCTCAATGGCTTGCCTGTAGCGTTGCAATTTGTGCAGTGTGGCTCCCATGTTCACCGTGCCTTTCAGCACGACTTCCTGCACCTCACCATCACCCCGACCGTCTAGCGCATTGCTGAGTAGCGCGTAGCTGGCAACAGCTTCTTCCAGTTGTCCTTGGACGGCGAGTGCCGCGCCTTTGTTGAACAGCGATTGCATTGCTACCAAACGCAGCGGTGCGTGCGTGCTGGTTCCATAGCGGGTGTAGACCGTGTCGTACAGCGCCATGGCCTTCGCAGTTTTTCCCAGTGCTGCCAAGCTGATGGCCTTGCCATACCAGGCCCGCCCCAGTTGTACCAATACGGGCGCGGCCTTGTCAGCCGCGTACCGCTGAACGACCCCATCGTAGGTGTACAAGGCCTGCGCCGTTTCGCCCAATGTTTGCAGGCCGATGGCCTTGTTCACCTGCGCCTGTGCGACCCGTTGACGTACCCGTGGCGACGGCGCCCGCCCATAACGCGCTTTTATTTGGTCGCACAGGGCAATAGCGGCTCGCACATCGGTATGCGACAGCTGTACAGCGGCATTGACCAAGGCCACCGCTACGCTGGCTTGCAGGGTGGGTTCAGTCTCCGTGCCAAAGCGGGTGTCAATGCGCTTGTAGGCCGTGATAGCGGCCTGAGCGTCCCCGGCCGCTTGCCAATTGATGCCAGTGTTGAAGAACGCATCTGCCAGCTTTTCTTTGAGCACCAGCTCCTGGCGTTGGCCGTATTCGCGGTCAATCCGCGCATATACCGCGCGCTCCGCTTCCAGTTGCTGCTGCTGGCCCAGGTCGTAGCCTTTGTTGATCAGCGCTTTGAGCACTTGCACCAGTACATTGGGGGCAGGGTCTTGGCCAAACCGTTCGTACACCATGTCGTAGGTGGCGGCGGACTCTGCAAACTTGCCGCTTTGCGATAACGCCGCGGCCTTGTTCAGCATGCCCTGCGCCACTTGCGCGCGGATCAGCGGATCCGGGCTTTTGCCAAAGCGGGCATACACCAACTCCGATACGGGCGCACTGCCATACGACTGGGCCTCAGCACTGGTATATGCCAAGCCCGGCGTTTGACCGTGGGCAATACCTGCGGCCAGCAACCACCCTGCCAATACATTGAAGTAGCTCCTCAAGAGAAGCAGGCAGGACTTGACGCTCATCACTGTCATGGTAGGGGGCAACGACTTCGCCAACAGGGTTGATGATCACCGGGTCACCGGTGCCGGCTATGGAGATTACATGGCTAGATCTTGGCGCCCGCCTTGATCAGCGCAGCCCGCACCTCTTGTTGATCGCCGAAGGTGGCGAGGAGCAGCGCGTTCATGCTCCTTTGGCTGGGGTCGACCGCATTGGGGCTCGCGCCTGCCTTGAGCAGAGGGCCCACGGCGGCGCCGTTGTAGTGCTTGATGGCGTCGATCAAGGCTGCGTCGAGTTCTTTTCGGCTTGCGAAAGCGTTGGAGTCGAGCCTGAATTGGACCTGTCCTTCGCAATGGGCGCGCACTGCCTCACCCAAGGAGCCCACCCGGTCGCACGGGTCCATCAGATTCCCAGCTTGGGCGTTGGCAGCGCGCAGCGCCAGTTGCAAACCCATGTAGTTGCCGTTCGACGCATACGTCGTGTCATCCGAGAGCAGCAGGGTGGAGTGCCCATCGGCGTTCGCCGTCTGCACCACCAACCGTAAGCGCACATCCTGGTCGCCTGCCAGGTTCTGCGGCAGCGTGAGTTGAAAGATGCCATCGCTGCGCAGGGCCACGGGGTCTTTTGCCAGATTGACCGCCCAGGGCAGGGGCTTGCTTTGCGCCAAGGTGGTGGTGGTGCCGTCGCTGGCGGCTTGGCTCAGCACCAGACGAATGCTTTCCACCCGGCAGTTGTCAGCCGGCTTGCAGGCGCCAGCTGGCGCGAGCGCCAGCTGCTGAATGCGCATGCGCAACTCCCCGCGGTGCACTTGCGCCTGGCCTTGCAGGTGGGCGCGCAAGTGCCCATCGTCGAGTAACCAGTTGCTGAGCAGCACACCAAACTCCGGTGTGTGCACGCGCGTGCTCAGGCGCCAGGAGGCATCGGTTTCGTCCGCGCCCCGCGCGCGTTCCACCCCCGCCACTGACGCGTCATCGACCGGCACGCTGTCCTCTGACATGGTCATGACCGGCCAGTTCTCGGGCTGCGCATCGGAGGACCACATGGGCATGAGCCAACTCCACGCGACCCAGCCCACCACACCGAGCGACAGTGCGAACGCGCCGCGCCGGACCCAGCGAAGGCCACGTTGGACGCGTGCTGGCGATGCAAGCCCAGACGCGTAGCCCGGCTCCGGCAGGCCCGAAGGTGACGGGGCGTCTGTATCGGGTGGCAGCGCATCCGAGGCGTCGTCTCTGCTGTCCAGGCTGGTTGCGCGGGACGTTTCGGCTTGGGTCTCAATGTGAAAAGGCCATGCCTCGTCCTCCCCCTGGAGCACCAGGGAGACGTACCAAAAGTCGTCTTCTGAACCCGGCAGATCGGTGGGAAGGGTGAATTGGGCCGTGACGGCCTGCACCATGAGCTCGCCGTCCACCAGCGTGGGGACCGGGCTGGCCATAAATTTGCGCTCCCAGACGCACCCAAAGCCGCTCATGTCTTCGTCCGGCGAATCAATGCTCACCAGCAGTGTCCAGACCTGCGCCTTCAGAGGTCGGGTCAGGTTGAAGGTTGCCGTCGTGGACACGCCGTGGGGCACCGGGTCCTGCGAGAGTTGCAGCGTGACGCCAGTGCCGCGCAGGCGACTGAGCCAGAGCAACAAGGTGCCTACGGCAAGCCCTGCACCCGTGAGTGCCGCCACGCCTTTGAACCATTCCGCAATGCCAGACTCGGGTACCACCAGCCCCCAGACCAGCGCGTTCCAGGCGATGGCGATCACTGTCAACATCGGTGCGCCAGTGCCGGGCGAGGTTTTGCGGTGGGGGATCGATTTCTTCATGTGCAAGCATTGTCACCGTACCCGCAGGCGCGATGTACCGCAGACGTTGCGCATACATTCCTGCAGGCACAACAGCAGAGAATTCGTCATGCGTTACACAGTCATCTTGTCAACATTGCTTCTTTGCTCCGCCTGCAGCGATACATCATCGCCACCCGCGGACGTCATCCCGCCCACAGCACCCGCCACCGCATCGGCACTCGCATTACCGAACACAAAAGAGGCGACGCAAGCATTCCTTGAAATGATGGAGATGCAAGAGTACAAAGCCGCCGAACTCAAGCTCGGAACCTGCATCCCGGCTATTGATGCCAAGCACCCCGGTCAAATCGCTTGCACGGTGTCATTGAAAATTGGGGCTGGGAGTTCTGAAACCCAGGCATATTTTTACCGTCGGGGCAGTAAATGGGTAGCTCAACCGAGCAGCTCGCAAGATCAGTTGCCATTTCCAGATCCCAGGCTTTGAACTATACGGACGGTACGTTTGTAATTTCCAATCCCCTTATCGATGTCATCTCAGATGCCGTCTTGTGCACGCTCACGGCTTCGAATCATGAGCAGCAAGGAACCAACTATCCAGACTCCCAGCAAGTAGCCACGCACAAAGTCATCAACCCCATCTTCCGAAGCGGTTGCAATCGGCATGAAAACCAGTGCCGCACCTGCGACTGAGGCACATGCGAAGACCTTTGCGCCAAGCCATGTGCGTGGTTTGCTAGCCAGGAAAAAAGCGACAACCCATGGCCAACTGATCAAGGCGAATATGGGTACTCCCACCAAGCGTTCCATGCCGGAAAGATAACGAAACTTCATTCCGTGAGAGCATACCAATGCGCCCACAATGAGCAATGTGTTCAATAGCAGTGACAAGACTACGATGAGACGCGCGTTTCGCATTTGTGGCTTCTGACCCCGATCAATTTTCCTTCAACACCTGTCGGGGCGGAGGACAGTGTGTTGAGCGTCGAGGGCATGACGCTGGCGCAGTCGACATGGCAAACGTGCAGGGATGGGCGTGCATCAATGCCACCATTGCACTGGGTGGAAAATCAGTGCCGAAATCTTTCGATGGCGTCCACGATCGCCTGAACGACTGCGTCTTGTCTGGTGTTGTCGGCCACATACTTTTCGTCCTCCGCGTCCACGATCACACCCACCTCCAGCAATACTGCGGGGACCATGGTTTTTCGCAAGACCAGCAGGTCGTCAAATTTATATATGCCCAACTTGGCATCAAGCAGTTCGCGGTTTTCGCCTGCAATGGACTCGGCGTGGTGCAGCGTGGGATGGCGACCTAGTCCCAGCAGTGCTTGCCCCAGTAGCTTGGCAAACTGCTGACTCTGCGCAAATTTGGGATTGCGTTGGGACACAAAGATCGAGTAGCCGGCAATCGGCTGAACGGTTTGGTAGGCGGGTTTTCCGTTGACCTCGGTTCTGGCCAGGTATTTCAGTTGCGCCGAGTCGTGGTGCAACGCTAGAAATAAGTCCACCTGTCGGGCGTTTGCCAGATCCGCGCGTCCGTCCAGGCTGATTTCCTCTGCAGGTGTGCGCGTGAGCGCAACCTGCACGCCCGTGGCTTCCAAGGCCTTGGCCAGTTTTGCGCTCAGTGTATCGTTGTAGGTGACTTCATAGACACCCTTGGCGCCCAAAGCACCGGGTTGCTTGGGGGTGTGGCCGGGGTCCAGCACGACGATGAATGGGTGGCCTGCGATGCGTGGTGCGTCAGTTGCATGGGAATCTGCCGCGCATGCAAAAAAAGCGCACAGACAGCAAAGTGCCTGTACGCTGCGCATTTTCAAATGACGCGGCAACATGGTTTTCCATCTACCCGTTAAAACTGCCTATTCCCAAGATTTTTTGGCGATGGCGACGTCGTTGCAAGTGCCGGTTTTGCACTCGCGGGCACGGTCACGAAGGTACTCGGCGCGCTCACGGTTGAGTTTGTAGTTGCAGCTGACGTCGATGGAGCCGGAGCGCTCGCAAGACGCATCCCGGTATTTAATCCAATCGCGTTGTGTTTCGGTCAGTTGTTGTTTGACGCTGTCTTTGAGCGGTTTGCGCAGCTCTGTATACACGGCGTTCAGTTCTTTGTCGGACTCTAGAAACAACTTGGCGACGCAATATGTTCTGTCGTAGCTGGTCTTGAACTTGCTGCAGCTGTCCGTGTCATCCGCATGGGCAAGTTGCGCCGAAAAAAACAAGCCTGTAGCCAATGAAGTCAAAGTAAAAAATTTCATGAATTCTCCGGATGTAGGATTGGGGATTATGGACGATTCGCGCTCGGTGGAAGCCACACAGTGAAGAAGTACCTAAGCCTACGCCATTGCCGCCAGCGCCTGTGTGTTGCTGCTCAGCTACTGCGCGAGCCACCTGCTGCACAGTCGGAAACACGGCTTGCCCTTCGGCGTGGGCACCGCCGCGTTGTACAGCCATGATGTTGACGCACAAGGTCAACTGGTATGGTCGGCTGCAGAGCCAACCCGCCGCTCAGCCGGTGGCGCAGCCGGCCGCGCGGTGGGCGCTGTGGGCGCTGTTGTTCGCGTGGGCGAAGGTGTCTCAGAAAATTTCGAGATTAAATGGAATGCACAAGAAGTCGCAGAGCAGACCTGCAAGACTTACAATCGACGCCAGATTGCCGATTTGGCGATCGAATTGAAAAACCCAACATTCCACAAGGGCGCAACCTGTGCAGGCTGTTTCTAGATTTATTGCAATTGCACTGATTTTGCTGGTTTCGGGCTGTGTCCCCCATGAAATCTCTCCGAGCTTGGAAGGACGTGTTGTCAACCGAGACTCGCTGATGCCGATTAAACAGGCGACCGTCAAATACATTTCATTTCCTGGCAATAAAATTAGTCACGCCACGACTGATGAAAATGGTGTCTTTGCTCTCAGTGGGCACACCCTTTGGTCGCCTCCCTACGTTTGTTGTTCAATGAGGAAGAGATCGCTGATCCAAGTTACAGCTCCTGGCTACTTGGACTGGGAAGTCACTCTTTATCCAGACGAGCCCATTGCGCAACCGCTTACGGTTGGGTTGATTCCAAAGTAGTCAGTTCTCATCATCGCCCTTCCTCACCCGCCTGGAATCGGTTTGCAGGGGTTGGTCATTTTTAAACGAGCTGAGTGAGGCTCAAGATTGGTGGTAAATATTCCAAAGACGAACTTGGGTGAATTTCCAGCGGTCAGGTTATTCTTCTTGGGTGCGAAACCAATCGTTCTTCCCACAGATTACGCTCTTCGCCAGATTCCAATCCGTCTCAACATGCCCCCAACTGCGGTGCCTTCGGCAAGGTGGCGGCGTTCCAGAGCGGTCAGTTAGTTTGAAACTCTATTGCTGAGAGAATCGGCTGGCACGCGCTTCCCTTTTTGAACTCCATTTCGCAGCTGTGAACTCTATTCGATCGAACCAGAGCCCCTGGCATGCCGCCGTCATCGACCTCGACGGCACGATGGTCGACACGCTCGATGACTTCGTGGTCGCGCTGAACGCGATGCTCGCCGAGCTGGCGCTGCCGCCGGTGGGCCGCGGCTTCGTCGAGCACACGGTCGGCAAGGGCTCCGAGCACCTGATCCGCCGCACGCTGGCCGAGGTGGGCGGCGTCGACGATCGCTACGGCGAAGCCTGGGCCAGCTACCAGCGGCACTACACGCGCATCAACGGCGACCATGCCCGGCTGTACCCCGGCGTGCAGGAGGGCCTGCAGCGCCTGCGCGTGGCCGGCATCCCGCTCGCGTGCCTGACGAACAAGCCCACGGCCTTCGCGCAGGCGCTGCTCGACAGGAAGCAGCTGTCAGGCTTCTTCAGGCATGTCTTCGGTGGCGATGCGTTCGCGCAGAAGAAGCCACACCCGCTGCCGCTGCTCGAAACCTGCAAGGCGCTCGGCGTGGCGCCGTCACGCGTGCTGATGCTCGGCGATTCGGCCAACGACGCACAGGCGGCGCGCGCCGCCGGTTGCCCGGTGATCCTCGTGAGCTACGGCTACAACCACGGCCAGCCGGTGCGCGAGGTCGATGCCGACGGGTTCATCGACCGGCTCGACCACCTGGTGATCAGCGCGTAGGGCTCAGTTGTTGCCGGCGCCCGCGCCGTTGCCCGTGGCCTGCTTGCCCAGCAGCGCGTCCTTCAGCGACGAATCGGCCGGCGAGTGGCCGAGCCAGATCTTCAGCAACGACGAATAGAACTCGGGTTCCTTGATCGGCTCGTTGGCCGGCTTGCCGTTGACGACGATCACCGTGCCCTGGCCCGGGATCCAGTCGACGAAGAACGAGTCGCCGGCGACCAGCTTCTTCTTCGCCGAGAACACCTCGCTCAGCTTCAGCGTGCCGGCGATCGACTTCATGAAGTCGTCGCGCGTGGTGTTCTGCTCCATGCCGCGCGTGAACAGCTTGCCGAGCTCGTTCGCGTCGATGTCGCGCATCATCGTGATGTGCATGCGGCGCGGGCCCGGCGTCGCGAGCACCGCCTCGGGCGTGTTGGCCTTCGCCGTCAGGTACAGGCCGGCGGTGTAGACCTTGAAGATCGCCTTGTAGCGGATGCCGGCGCCGTTGAGCACCAGCCGGGTGTTGCCCACCTGCACGGTGGGCTCGTAGCGCACGCCTGCCAGTTCGATGGCCTGGGGTTGGGCCTGTGTCTGGGCTTGCGTTGCAAGCGGTGCCGCGAGGGCAGCGGCCGTCACGGCCAGCAGGAAAGTTTGACGAATCACGGCAGTCTCCATCTCGTTGTCATGAGGCCCGACGACCCCAGTATGGGTCGCCCAGGGCAACGCAGGAGTGTCTGACAGTGACAAGAGTGGGTCCATTCATGATTTCACGGACGACCCATCGCCTCCCGGGATGGAATGCCAAGCCTGCTACACTTTTTCGATGTTCATTGCACGCAAGCAAACCAAGGGGTCGAACGACCGGGGAGCCTGGCCCTGGCGGGCCTGATCCACGTTTGCTTGCCGCGGGCCCGGGGCTCTTGCAGTCCCCGCCCTCCGGCTCCATCGGCCGCCGCGCTCACCGCACACCGTGCGCCGCGTGCCACCCGAAGAATGCAGTCACCAGGCCGGCCCTCCGGGCGCCGCGCCGGGCCGTGGAGGGCCCTCGAACGTGATCACCGAACTTGAATTCAAGAGCCTCGCCTCGCAAGGCTTCAACCGCATCCCGCTGATCGCCGAAGCGTTCGCCGATCTCGAGACGCCGCTCTCGCTCTACCTGAAGCTCGCCTACGGCACCGGCAGCGGCAAGCACAGCTTCCTGCTCGAATCGGTGGTCGGCGGCGAACGCTTCGGCCGCTATTCGTTCATCGGCCTGCCGGCGCGCACGCAGCTGCGCGCCACCGGCTTCCGCACCGAGGTCGTCACCGACGGCCAGGTCGTCGAGACGCACGAAGGCAATCCGCTCGACTTCATCGCCAGCTACCAGAAGCGCTTCAAGGTCGCGCTGCGGCCCGGGCTGCCGCGCTTCTGCGGCGGGCTGGCCGGCTACTTCGGCTACGACGCGGTGCGCTTCATCGAGCACAAGCTCGCGAAGACCGAGCTGCCCGGCGGCCTCGACACGCCCGACATCCTGCTGCTGCAATGCGAGGAGCTGGCCGTCATCGACAACCTGTCGGGCCGGCTCTACCTGATCGTCTATGCCGACCCGGGCCAGCCGGAGGCCTTCTTCAAGGCGAAGCGGCGGCTGGCCGAGCTCGGCGACAAGCTGAAGTACAGCGTCACCGCGCCGCCGGTGCGCCGCGGCACCTCGCACGCGGTGGAGCGCGAGTTCGCAAAGGAGGACTACCTCGCCGCGGTGCTGAAGGCCAAGGAGTACATCGCGGCCGGCGACATGATGCAGGTGCAGGTCGGCCAGCGGCTGAAGAAGCGCTACACCGAATCGCCGCTCAGCCTGTACCGCGCGCTGCGCTCGCTGAACCCGTCGCCGTACATGTATTTCTACGACATGGGCGATTTCCAGATCGTCGGCGCCTCGCCCGAGATCCTGGTGCGCCAGGAGACCACGCCCGAGGGCGAGAAGGTCACGATCCGCCCGCTCGCCGGCACCCGCCCGCGCGGCGCGACGCCGGCGCAGGACAAGGCGCTCGAGGCCGAGCTGAGCACCGATCCGAAGGAGCGCGCCGAGCACGTGATGCTGATCGACCTGGCGCGCAACGACATCGGCCGCATCGCGAAGACCGGCACCGTGAAGGTGACCGAGGCCTTCACGGTCGAGCGCTACTCGCACGTGATGCACATCGTCAGCAATGTCGAGGGCCTGCTGAAGGACGGCATGACCAGCCTCGACGTGCTGCGCGCGACCTTCCCGGCCGGCACGCTGACCGGCGCGCCCAAGGTGCGCGCGATGGAGATCATCGACGAGCTCGAGCCGGTCAAGCGCGGCATCTACGGCGGCGCCTGCGGCTACCTGAGCTTTGCCGGCGACATGGACGTGGCGATCGCGATCCGCACCGGCATCGTCAAGGACAACACGCTGTACGTGCAGGCCGCGGCCGGCGTGGTGGCCGACTCGGTGCCCGAGCTCGAATGGAAGGAAACCGAGGCCAAGGCGCGCGCGCTGATCCGCGCGGCCGAGCTGGTCGAGGAAGGCTTCTGACCGGTTGGTCGATCAGCCGGTCGGGCCCTGGTGGAACACCAGGTCCTCGACGGGCAGCCCGCCCACCAGGTGCTGCTCGATGATGCGGTCCATGTTGGCCGGCGTCACGTTGTAGTACCAGGTGCCGTCGGGCTGCACGCACATCACCGGGCCGCCCTTGCAGGCGGCGAAGCAGCTGACGCGGCTGCGCTTCACGCGCAGTTCGCCCTCGTGCAGGCCGGCGGCCTTGAACTTGTCGCCCAGGCTGTCGAACAGGGCCTGAGATTCGCCCTGCTGCGTGCAGCGCGGGCCGGTGCAGATCAGCAGGTGGCGGCGGTAGTCGCCGATCTTGGGCCTGGTCACTTCGTCGGTCATGGCGGGTTCCTGTAGCCCGGATGCCAATCCGGGTTCGTGGCGGAGAAATACATCCCGGATTGGCATCCGGGCTACGGTCAGAAGGTGGCGCGCATCGAGACGCGCAGCGTGCGCGGCTCCATCGGGTGCACGAGCCGCCCGTCGATGCCGGCGCCGCCGTTGCACGCCGGGCCGTCGGCCTTGGAGCACGCCGCACCCCAGTACTCGATGTCGTTGGCTTCGCGGTCGAACAGGTTCAGCACGTCGAGCGTGAACTGCAGCGAGGCGTTGGCGCGCCARCCGGCTTTCAGGTTCGCGGTCCACAGCGATGACGAACGCTGCATGCCGGTCTCCTCCAGCGCATAGCTGCCGATGTAGCGCCAGCGCAATCCACCGAACCACGCGCCGTGGTCGTCGGCGGCCAGCGCGAACGAGGCCGAGCGCGGGATCGCGTTCGGCACGTGGGTGCCGCTGCCCGGCTCCGCCTCCTGCTCGAAACGTGCGCGCGACCAGGCCACATCGGCATCCAGCAGCAGCCAGCGGTTGATCTGCCAGTCGTTCGACCACTCGACGCCCGCCCGCTTCGATGCCCCCTTGGGCTCGGTCACGCCGGCATCGCCGATGAACACCAGCTCGGAGGCGAGCTTCACCTGCCACAGCGACAGGCTGGTGTTCCAGCCCGGCAGCGGCACCGCGCGCAGGCCGACCTCGCTGCCGGTGGCGCGCACCAGCGCCGGCACCGGGTCGACGGCCGCGGTCACGCCGCGCACGTCGTTGCTGTGGAAGCCTCGCCCCCAATTGGCATACAGCTCGGTGCGCAGGGTCTCGCCGAACGGGCCGAAGGCCAGCCCCAGCTTCGGGCTGTACTGATGGGCGCGGGCGCTGCCACCGTTCAGGACGTTGTCCGCGCCGCCGGTCGGCATCACGTTCGCGCGCACGGTGTCGACGCGCAGCCCCAGGTCGCTGCGCAACCACGGCTGCCATTGCGTGCGGGCTTCGGTGTAGAGGCCCAGCAGCGTCTCGCGCACGCGGTCCTCGCGCACGGTGTCGGTCCGTTCGCGGTTCACCGTGTCGTAGAGCCCCAGCGTGCCGATGCGGTCGTGGCGCAGCTGCGCGCCCAGCGTCAGCTCGGTCTCGTGGCCGGCCGGTGCGATCGCCCAGTGGCGCGCCACCTGGCCGCCCCACACGGTGCGCTCGTCAGCCTGCTCATGCTGGTCGCCCTGCGGCCCGTTGATGTAGCCGGAAGGGTTCGAGAACAGGTTCAGGCCGTAGTCGATCACGTAGGCGCTGATCTGCGTGCGCGTGCTGCCGTCGCTGCCGGCCCAGTCGCCGGACAGGCTGTGGCGGTGCGTGCGCCCGCCGTCGCCCGACAYCAGTTCGCCGAAGCGGTCGATCTCGCCGGAGGYGATCGCGYGYTCGGGMACGTGCTCGGTGGCSGTCCACTCGGCGTGGTACGCCATCGCGGTCAGCGCATAGCCATCGCGCGCCGTGCCCTCGGACAGGCGCAGCACGCCGTTGTATTTGCGCAGCCGCTCGGGCTGCTGCCACGGGCCGTCGTTGGTCGCGGCCTCGAAGGCGGCCAGCAGCGTCGGGCCGCTGTCCTTGTCCTCGCCGCGCTGCCGGCTRCCGGCGACGAGCACGCGGCGGAAGTCGTGCGGGCCGACGCTCAGGTCGACCATCGGTGCCGGCAGCGTGCGCTGGTATTCGATGCGCGCCGAGCCGGTGGTCGCGAAGTCGCCGTCTTCCGCGGCGTAGACGCCCTTGCGGTAGCGCATCGCGCCGATCAGCTCGGGGATCAGGAAGTTGAGGTCCATGTAGCCCTGGCCGTGCGCATGGCTCGCCATGTTGACCGGCATGCCGTTCACGTAGCTCGCGAAGTCGCTGCCATGGTCGAGGTTGAAGCCGCGCAGGAAGTACTGGTTGGCCTTGCCGTCGCCGCTGTGCTGCGTGACGGTCATGCCGGGCACCGCCTCCAGCACCTCGGCCGGGCGCAGCAGCGGCCGGTTCGCGAGCTGCTGGGCGCTGACCTTGCCCTCGGTGGCGGAATCGGCAACGCCGATCAGGTCCTGGCCGCGGCCGATGATGGTCACCGGGGCCAGGGCGGCCGGGCTGTCTTCGGCCGCAGCCGGGGCAGGGGTGAAGAAGTTCATCGCCAGGGCCGTGGCGGCCAGGGCGGGGGGCAGCTTGCGCTGTTGCATCGTTGAAAGCTCGTCGCTGCGTTGCATCCGCAATCCCGCAGATGCAATTCGTTGTGGACGCCGCGGGCATCGGGGCGTGTCTGCCGCGCGGGGGCCATCGGCTCGCCCCCGCGCGGGTCTCAGCCCTCCCCCTCGTCGTTGTTCGTGCCGCTGGTGGTGACTTCGACCGGCTCGGCCAGCGTGGCCGCCAGGTAGTCGGCCGGCAGCCCGTGCAGCCGGGCCAGGTCGGCGAGGGTGTGGCCCTCGGCGAGCTGCGCCTGCAGCGTCTCGAGCCAGCCGAGCAGGCCGGTGCTCAGCGAGCGGCCGGCGCGTTCGCCGTCGCGCGTCTCGCCGCCCTGCTCGATGTCGTACTTGTTCGCGTAGCCGCGCGGCGTGACCATCAGCCCGTCGCGCACGAAGGTGTGGCTGTTGCCGATCAGCACCGTGCTGAGCATGCCGATCTCGCTGTCGGCCATCGTGGCTAGCGTCGTGAACTCGATGCGCTCGCGGCGCCGGTAGGCGCTCTTGACGACGGCCACCGGCGTGTCGGCCCGGCGATGCCGCAGGAACAAGCGCTGCGCCTCGACGATCTGCCGCGTGCGACGGCCGCTCTTCGGGTTGTAGAGCGCGACGACGAAGTCGGCCTGCGCAGCCGCATCGAGCCGGCGCGCGATCACCGGCCACGGCGTCAGCAGGTCGCTCAGCGAGATCGAGCAGAAGTCGTGCGTCAGCGGGGCGCCGACGCGGGCCGCGCAGGCGTTGATCGCCGATGCGCCCGGCACCACCTCGACCTGCACTTCGTCGGCCGGCGTCCAGCCGGCCTGGAACAGCACCTCGTAGGTCGGCCCGGCCATGCCGTAGACGCCGGCATCGCCCGACGAGATCAGCGCGACCTTCTTGCCGGCGCGCGCCGCGTCGAGCGCGCTGACGGCGCGGTCCAGCTCCTCGGTCATGCCCTTGCGCACCACCTCCTTGCCCTCGAGCAGGTCGGCGACCAGCTTGATGTAGGTGACGTAGCCGACGACCACATCGGCCTCGGCAATCGCCTCGCGGGCGCGCTGCGTCATGTGCTCGACGGCGCCGGGGCCGATCCCGACCAGCGTGATCTTGCCGCTCATGCCAGGCTCCCGGTCGGCAACGCTGCGTTGCTGGGCGTTCGATCGAGCAAGGGCGCGAGCCAGCGCTGGAACACCGGCGCTGCCGCCACGCCCATCGAGAGCCAGAACAGCGAGGCCGACACATGCGTCGCGAGCACGAAATCGCGGCCGAGCACCTGCAGGCGCTGGTGGGCCTCGCCGCTGAACGCGCCGAGCGGGTCACCGATCAGCTGCGGCGCGCCGATCACGAACGGCAGCGCGAGCCACGCCGCGGCAGCGGCCCAGCGCCAGGGCTTGCGGCCGAACGCGACCAGCGCGCAGGCCGACTGCGCGCTGCCGGCTGCCAGCAGCCACCACAGCTGCCGCAGGCGCAGGTCGGCGGCCTCCATGCCCGGCACCTCGGCGGGCAGGCCGAGCGAGGGCCACAGGTGCAGGCTCAGCCAGCCGGTCGCGGCGACGGCGGCGGCAAGCCGCCAGGCGCCGGTCGACGGCCCGCGCTTCCAGGCCCAGGCCCCCATCGCCGCGAACACCAGCAGCGCGAGCGCGAACGCGTTCAGCAGGTTGGCGACCCAGGTCCAGACGCTGCGCTCGAGGCCGTCGGCGGGTGTCCAGTCCACGTCGTGGTGGTGCGCGTGCGCGGCCTCCTCGGCGGAATGCGCGTGGGCGGCCGGCACGGGCGCCTTCTGCACCTCGAACTCCTCGGCTGCGAGGATGATCGGCACCGCCTGCCAGCGTTGCACGACCCACTGCAGGCTGCCCACCGCCAAGGCGACGAGCAGCGCGCACCACACCAGGCGTGTGAACAGCATCATCGGCTCCCGCTCAGTGGCACGGGCGGCCGGTGGCGTGGCGCACGTCGTGCGCCGCGTTGTGCGCGAGCGGGCTCTCGGCGAACGCGACGCCGTACAGCATCACGACACCGAGCAGCGCGCCGGCGGCGAGCTGGCGCAGCACGCCGCGCGAGGCGGTGGCGGGCAGGGCGATCGAGGGTTGCAGGGTTTGCGGGTTCATGGGGTTTCCTTCGGTTGAAGTGATGACAGCGAAATGGACGGGCTCAACGGCATCGAGCCACGGAGACCGTCGCGTGACGACCGTCGTCGCCGCGCAGGATGTGTTTCTCGACCAGCAGCGAGCTGGCCGGAGCGGCGCCCGCCGCGAGCAACGCGGCCGCCTCGCTGACCGACGGCGTGCCGGTGTAGCGCCGCACCGTCTCCGACGGGTTCGGCACCTTCACCTCGGCCAGCTCGGCGGCGTCGTAGAAGTGCAGCGACCAGCCGCGCTGCCCGGCCAGTTCCAGCAGCCCGAGTTCGTTCGACTTCAGCGTGATGCTGGCCACCGCGGCCACATCGGAGAGCCCGACGCCGGCCAGTTCGAGCGCTTCGCCGACTGCGCGCGACAGCGTCTCGACCGGCGTGCCGCGGTCGCAGCCGAGCCCGAGCGCGACCCTCATGCGGCAGCCTCTGCGACCGGCGGGCGGTAGACGACCAGCCGCTCGTTCAACTGCTGCCACAGCGCAACGTCGATCGCGCGGTGCGTGACCCACAGCACCGCCTTGAAGCGCGCCAGGTCCACGTCCTCGAAACGCTCGAAGCGGTGGATGCTGGCCGGCAGCGGCGTCGGCCGCGTCCACCAGTGCGGGCTGCCGGCCTCCTGCACGAAGGCGATCGGCTCGCCGTTGACGACGTGGGCCGAGACGCGGGTGATGTTGAGCTTCGGCGCCTCGACCGACCAGCCGAGCTCGCGGCCGAGGATGTCGACCGGGATGGTCTTGCCGACGTCCGACGCGGTCGTCAGCACCGGGGTGGCGCCGAGCAGCGCCGCCACTTGCTCGGCGCAGGCGTTCGCGCCGCCGACGTGGCCCGACAGCACCGGGATCACGAACTGGCCGGCATCGTCGACGACGGTGATGCCGGGGTCCTCGTCCTTCGACTTCAGGTGCGGCGCGACCAGGCGGACGACGGCGCCGAGCGAGACGAAGAAGATCAGCTGGTCGTAGGCCGCGAACAGCGGGCCGATCTCGTCGCGCAGCGCGGCGGTGTAGGCGCGCAGCGGGTTCGCGAGGCCGGCGAAGGTGGCAGCGAATTTCTCGGCGCAAACGATGTGGGCAGTGGGCAGCTGCGCGGCCAGTTGCGCGGCCTGCGCTGCGCCGTGCTTGGTGATCGCGACGATCGCGATGCGGGGGTCAGTCATTCAGCGTCTCCGTAGCCCGGATGTCAATCCGGGAGGGTGTGTCAGTGCTTCCCGGATTGGCATCCGGGCTACTTTTCTTCAGGCATCCGCGGATGCGTTCGCCGCGGATGCGCAGGTGGTTGTGCACCAGCATCAGCGACAGGTAGCTGACCTTCTGGCCGCGCAGCGACAGCATCTCGGCGCCGCGCAGCACGCGTTCGTCGGGTGCGCCGCAGCGCTCGATGAAGGCCGCATCGTCGAGCAGCTCGCGCTGCTGCAGCCAGTCGAGCAGGTCCTCGATCAGCGGCTTCACCTTCATCAGCACCAGCGTGTCGAAATCGCCGAGCAGCCGGTCGAGCGCGCTGACGCCGTAGGCCGCAGGCACGACGGCGATGGTGTCGTCCTGCTCGCCCAGCGGCCGCCCCAGCGTGGCCGCGGCGGCGTTGAACGCGTTGACGCCGGCGATCGTGTCGACCGCGATGCGCGCGTCCTTCGATCGCACGGTGCGCGCCAGGTGCCCGAAGGTCGCGTAGGTGCTGGCATCGCCCTCGACGAGGAACAGCACGTCGCGCCCGGCCCGCAGCAGCGGCAGCACGGTGTCGGCGGCGCGGTGCCAGCTGYGCAGCAGCTTCTCCTCGTCGTGCGTCATCGGGAACAGCAGCGCCTGGTGCCCGGCCGGCGGCGCGAGCTCGCTGCGAACGACGATGTCGAACGCGTAGCTCGGCGTCTTGGTGCTGCGCGTCGGGTAGGTCCAGACCGTGTCGCGGCGTTCCAGCTGGGCCCACGCGGCGCGCGTGATCAGCCCGGGGTCGCCCGGGCCGAGGCTGACGCCGATCAATCGGCCGAAGGTCATGACGTGGCCTTTCGTGCGCAGACGACCCACACCGGGTTCTCTGCCGCGAGCCGGTGCATGTGCAGGATCGGCTTGCTGCGCGCGGCCTGCAGCATCACGACATCCCAGTCGGCGCCGAGCTCGGTGAGCGTCGCGGTGGCCGTGCCCAGGTTCTCGATCGTCACGAAGTTCATCACCAGCTGTCCGCCCGCGCCCAGCCGCCGCAGGCACAGCGCGATCAGCTCGGCCAGTTCGCCGCCCGAGCCGCCGATGAAGACCGCGTCCGGATCGGCCCAGCCGTCCATCGCCTGCGGCGCCTTGGCGTGCACCAGCGTGTGGTTGGAGACGCCCATCGCGGCGCGGTTGCGCCCGGCGATCGCGACATCGTCCTCGTTCTTCTCGATCGCGTAGACGTGGCCCGCGGGGCACAGCCGCGCCGCCTCCAGGCCGACCGCGCCGGAGCCGGCACCGATGTCCCAGACGATGCTGTCCTCGCGCAGCTGCAGCCGTGCGAGCGAGACCGCACGCACCTCGAGCTTCGTGATCAGGCCCTTGTCGGGATGGCGCTGCTCGTAGCTCGCGTCGGGCAGGCCGAAGCGCACCGGCGCCGGCAGCGGCGACTGCCGCCACAGCAGCAGCACGTTCGGGTCGGCGAAGCTCGACTGCGCCGCCTCGGCCACCGTGAGACCGGTGACGATGCGCTCGTCCGGCTGCAGCAGCCGCTCGGCGACCGCGAGCTGGAAGTCGTCGCCCAGGCCCTCGGCCAGCATCATCCGGGCGATGCGATCGGGCGTGTTGTCGGGGCTGGTCAGCACCGCGAGCCGGGCATGGCGGCGCAGCGCCTGCGCCAGCGCGTACAGGCCGTGCTCGGGCGTCGCGCCGGGGCTTGGCCCAGGCCATTCCCCGGCATCCTTCGCGTGCACGCTCGCGATGCGCAGGTCCTGCCAGACCAGCCCGATGCGTGCGCACGCCAGCTGGATCGTCGACAGGTTGGGCAGCACCTCGATCGCGTCCAGGCACAGCTGCATGCCCAGGTAGCCGGCGATGCCGTGGCACAGCGGGTCGCCGGTGGCGAGCACCACGCAGCGCCGGCCGGTGGCCTGGGCGGCGCGCACGTCCTCGGCAACGGCCGCGAGCGCGCCGATCGTGCGGCGTTCGGCCTCGGGCTGGATGCGCGATTCGAGCAGCGCCAGCGTGCGGCGCGCACCGATCACCAGGTCGGCCTCGGCCAGCGCCTGCAGCGCGGCGGCGCCCAGGCTCGCGGCGCCGTCGTCGAGCACGCCGACGATGCGGCAGCGCGGCGGGCGCAGGTCTTCGGAAATCTCAGTCATCGGAGGAGGCCTCGGCGATCTTGTTGCCATCGAAATCGCACACCAGCACGTCGAGCCGGAAGCGGCCGGGGTAGCGGCCCATCACGGTGCTGACGACCTTGCGGGCGAGCGCGTGATGGAAGGGGTCGATCAGGCCGAGCACCTGCATGCGCTCGGCGGCGAAGCGCGCGGTCTCGGCCGCGGCGATCGCGGCGCATTCGTCGGGCGGCGCGCCGATGCTGGCGGCCAGCTCGGCGAGCAGCCCGGTGTCGACCTCGGCGCGGTTCGCGTGCGTGATGGTCTCGCCCTGCGCGATCTTCGTCAGCTTGCCGACCATGCCGCCGATCACGATGCGGCGCAGCTTCGCCTTCACCGCCGCGTCGAGCGCATAGCGCAGGAAATCGCCCATCTGCACGAAGCAGGCCTCCGGCAGGCCGGGCAGCTCGGCGATCGCGAACTTCTCGGTGCGCCCGCCGGTGGTCAGCACGACGGTATCGGAGCCGGTGGTGGCCGCGACCTCGACGCCTTGCACCACACTCGCGCGGTAGGCCGCGGTGCTGTAGGGCTTGACGATGCCGGTGGTGCCGAGGATCGAGATGCCGCCGAGGATGCCGAGCCGCGCGTTCAGCGTCTTCTTCGCCATCTCCAGGCCCTGCGGCACCGAGATCGTGACCTGCAGGCCGTCGTTCGCGAGCAGCGCGCTGCCAATCTCGCGCACGTTCTCCTCGATGTTGCGGCGCGGCACCGGGTTGATCGCCGGCCCGCCGACCGCGAGGCCGAGCCCGGCCATCGTCACGGTGCCGACGCCGAAGCCGCCGAGCAGCACCACCTCGCCGGCCGCGCCGGGCAGGCGCAGCACGTCGGCGGTCAGGTGCGCCTTGTCGGTGCAGTCGGGGTCGTCGCCGGCGTCCTTGATCACCATCGCATGCGCGGCGGCGCCGTCGCACTGGCCGTCGTTCACGTCGAAGCGCACGCGCTGGCCGTTCGGCAGCAGCGCCTCGACCGACGGCGGCACCGCGCCGTCGATCAATCCCAGGACCGCCGCGCGCGCGGCCGCAGCCGAACACGCACCGGTCGTGAAACCGGTGCGGGTGCCGCGCTTGACGGTCTTCTCCATCATGTCTGTGCGGCCTCCGCGAGGCTGAGCAGCGCATGGATCGCCGCGACGACGAGCGTCGAGCCGCCCTTGCGGCCGCGGATCACGATCCACGGCACCTCGTCGACCTGCGACATCAGCTCCTTCGATTCGGCCGCCGACACGAAGCCCACCGGCATGCCGACGACCAGCGCCGGTTTCGCGCCTTCGTCGCGGATCAGCCGCACCAGCTCGATCAGCGCGGTCGGCGCATTGCCGATGCCGACGACCGCGTCGTCGAGCAGCCGGAGCCGGTGCGCCTTGCGCATCGCCTGCACCGCGCGCGTCGTGTCGTCGGCCCGGGCCTGCGCGACCACGTCGGCATCGGCGATGAACTGGTGCGCGGTCATGCCGAAGTGCGCGAGCCGCGGTGCCGACAGGCCGACGCAGATCATCTCGACATCGGCCACCACGCGCGAGCGGCCGGACAGGATCGCGTGGAGGCCGGCCGCCACCGCGCGCGGGTGGAAGGCGGTGAGGCCGTTGAAGTCGAAATCGGCGTTCGCATGGATCATGCGGCGCACGATCGGCCACTGGTGCGGCGCGTAGTCGTGCGGGCCGACCTCGCGGTCGATCACCGCGAAGCTGTCGTGCTCGATCGCCTGGCCGGCGCGCGTGAGCTGCTCAGTGACCGTGTTGGGCGTGCTCATGCGCGTGGTCGTGATCGTGGGGATGGGGGTGGGCATGCTCGTGCCCGTGCGGCTCGTGGTCGTGCTGGTGCGCCTCCCACAGCGCCGCCTCCGCGCTGACCGGCACCGCATGCAGCGTGCCCTGCAGCAGCGCCTCGACGCGCTGCGCCAGCAGCTCGGCGATCTCCGGCTCGAAGCCGAAATGGGTGCCGAGCGCGAAGCGCACCTGCGGGTACTGCGCGCGCAAATGCACCACCTGCCGCCCGATGCGCTGGATCAGCGTGCCGGTGAACAGGTAGTACGGCAGCACGATGACCTGGCGCATGCCGAGCTGCACCTGGCGCTGCACGACGCGCTCCAGCCGCGGCCAGGCGATGCCGGTGAAGGCGAGGTCGACCAGCTCGTGGTCGCCTTCCTCGAACAGCCAGCGCGTCATGCGCGCCATCTCGCCGTTGGCCTCCTTGTTCGACGCACCGCGGCCCAGCAGCACCACGCCGGTGCCGGTCGGGTCGGGCACGTCCAGCTGCTGCATGCACTGCTTCAGCTGGCGGCGCAGGATCGCGAGCACCGGCTCGCTGACGCCCAGGTGCGGTGCGTAGTCGAAGCGCACGCCGGGGTGGCGCAGCCGGGCGCGAGCGATGTGCGACGGGATCTCGACGTTGACGTGGCCCGCCGCGTTCAGGATCAGCGGCACGACGATCACGCGCTCGGAGCCGGCCGCGGCGAGGTCCAGCCCGTCCTCGACCTCGACCTCGGCGAACTCGATGAAGCACAGCTCGGTGCGCCAGTGCGGGTGGCGCGCGCGCCAGAGCGCCGCGAAGCGCTCGATCTCGTCGTTGCCGCTCGTCTCGCGCGAGCCGTGGCCGACCAGCAGGATGGTGYCTTTCATGGGGCGGTCGCTTTCCGGAAGCGGTGGGTGAATGCGGCGTCGTACAGTTTCGACTTGGCGAGTTCGGCCCAGCCGCGCGCGCCGAGCGCGGGGCTTGCGATGACCATCGCCTGGCTGACGATGCCGGCCTCGCGGCACTGCTGCTTGATGGTGGCCAGCGTGCCGCGCACGATGCGCTCCTCGCCGGGCCAGCTCGCCTTGTGCACCACCAGCATCGGCGCGTCGTCCGGCCAGCCGGCCTCGCGCAGCCCGGCTTCGATGCGGTGCAGCAGCGTGATCGACAGGAAGATGCACAGCGTGCAGCGGTGCGCCGCCAGTTCGGCCAGCGATTCGCCAGCCGGCATCGGCGTGCGGCCTTCGACGCGCGTGAAGATCACCGTCTGCGTGACCTCGGGCAGCGTGAAGCTCTCGACGGCCGCGGCGGCCGAGGCCATCGCCGATGACRCGCCCGGCACCACCGCGATCGGGATGCCGGCCGCGTCGAGCGGCTGCACCAGCTCGATCAGCGTGCCGTACAGCGCCGGGTCGCCGGTCTGCAGCCGCACGACGGTGTCGCAGCGCGCGGCCTGCCCGGTCAGCCACGCGACCATCTGCTCGAGCGTCATGTCCTTGCTGTCGGCGATCGCGCAGCCGGGTGGCGCCCAGCGCGTGGCGGCTTCATTCACCAGCGAGCCGGCGAACAGGATCGCGCCGGCACGCTCGATCAACGCGCGGCCCTTCACGGTGATCAGCTCGGGGTCGCCGGGGCCGGCGCCGACGAACCAGACGCGGCCAGGTGTCGCGTTCATTGCGCTCATCGCGTGAACAGGCGCGCGACGGCCTGCGGGTTGGACGGGAAGTAGGCGTGGAAGTACGAGGCCGTCAGCCGGCCGCTGCGGTACACCGCCTCGCCGCGCCGGCCGGCGCGCATCGGCTGCGTGGTGCACAGCGGGGCCATCGGCGACTCCAGCCGCGAGTAGTGGAAGCTGTGGCCGCGCAGGGTGCCTTCCGGCAGCGCTGCTTCGTGCAGCCCGATGCTGGCCAGGCGCGTCTGCATCGCGGCATGGCCCGGCAGCAGCCCGGCCATCGCGGCGCGGCGGCCCTGCACGTCGGTCAGCGCCTGCAGCAGCAGCAACAGCCCGCCGCACTCGGCCAGCATCGGCGTGCCGGCGGCATGCAGCTCGCGCAGCGCCTCGTGCATGAAGCGGTTGGCGGCGAGCGCGTCGAGGTGCAACTCGGGGTAGCCGCCCGGCAGCCAGACGGCGTCGCAGGGCGGCGGGGCGGTGTCGTGCAGCGGCGAGAAGAACGCGAGGCTCGCACCCATCGCCTGCAGCAGCGCGAGGTTGGCGGTGTAGAGGAACGAGAACGCGGTGTCGCGCGCGACCGCGATGCGCACGCCGCGCAGCAGCGGCTCGGCGGACGGCGCGTCGCCGGGGGCGAAGC
>NZ_JBFUGN010000002.1:0-33397 GCF_056402895.1 Rhizobacter sp. P3_B12
GCGTTACTGCGCCTACTTACGCCTCGGTTGGCATCTATTCTTTCTGGCGCTGTTGGCGGTAGCGAGTTTCGTAGTGCTGGCTGCGTTCAGCGATCCACAGGTGGCCTGAGGACCGCCCACATTCGGCCAGATGCCGACGCTCACGAGAGTCTGCTTCGAGGCCGTGCGATAGTAGTCCCCATGCCGCGGAGCCAATCGTTCATTTCTGGTGAGGTAGCCTGGTCGCAGGGGCGCTTCCTTGACTGTGGGCGAGTGCTCTGCGAAGAGCTGTCGCCAGAGGAGCAGGTGAGATGGGCGACAGGACTGCTGAAGTTCTGCATGCGATACGGCCCCTCAGTACCGTCGATCGCGCGTGTCGCTGCACTGGCAGACGCTCCATCCGATTGGCGATTCGCTCACGCCGCGTTCTCTGACGTTCGCGCAATCACGCTAGCTGGCGAGCAAGCAGATGTATCCGTCGGTCCGCTCTTGAAGAGCATGCTGTACGTGGCAGAGAACACGGCGAAAGTCATCTACAACGCATCGGGGGAGCCTGCTCCGTTTGACCATGACGCGGGTTGGTGGCTCGTGCCCTGCTTTGAGAAGTTCCTGCAGGTAGTCGCTCGGCCAGAGGTGGCCGACGACGGTCGTCGGCTTCTCTTTGCTTCATCTTGATCTCGGCCACTAGACGCCGATCGTCAGCGGCGGCTTTCGAGTAGGCTACGACCTCTCGGCCAGGGTAGGCAGCTTCGAGCAGTCGCGCTCCTGCCAAACGTTCGACACCATGCAACGCACAGACATCTCCCCTGGAATCTTCACGGTAAGCCGATTCCTCACCTCGATCGAATGCGCCGAGTTCATCGCTTGGGCGGAGAGTTCCGCGTTCGAGTCGGCTCCCATCGTTTCTGCTACAGGCGTGAGAATTCAAGAAGAAACGCGCAACAACGATCGGCAGATATGGGATGACTACTTGCTCGCTGAGAAGCTCTGGCAGCGTGCTTCACCTCACCTTCCTAAATTGATCGGGGGCAGGCAGCCTGTCGGCCTGAACGAGCGATTTCGCCTCTATCGGTACGTTCCAGGTCAGCGATTCACTTGGCATGCAGACATACCGTTTCGCAGAAGCACTGGAGAGATCAGCCTGCTCACCTTCATGATTTGCCTGAACGAAGGGTATGAGGGGGGCGCCACTCGCTTTGAAGCAGCAAAGGTTGTAGGGGCGGCCGGCACGGCGCTGATCTTCCAGCACGGGCTCGTCCACGAAGGCGCAGAGGTCAGGCACGGTCTGAAGTACGTTCTGAGATTTGATGTAATGTTTCGTGCTGAACCGCAGAATGACGCGTACTCCTCCGGCGAGGGAGAGATCACATGACACCACAACAACTCGTTGGCATCGCAGTGCGGCTCTTTGCAACCTGGCTGGCTCTTACCAGCGTCGCCTACTTCGTTTCCATTCCAAAGGCGCTGGCCTCGGCGCCACCGCTGGGCAACGACGCCAATATCGCGGTCGCCTATGCCATTGGTGGTCTCTACGTAGCGGGTGCACTGATTCTGTGGTTCTTCCCCATGGTCGTTGCCCACAAGCTGTTGCCGCGCACTCAGCACGAAAACCGGCTGTCGTTTCGTGCCCATGAATTGGCACGTGTTGGTTGCAGCCTGGTCGGCTTGTGGCTGCTGGCAAAGGCGTCCCCCTCGCTCGTTTGGCTCATCTTTCGGTCGCTCATGCTCAATGACGGTAGCTCTTCGTTCTCTGCGCTCGCCGCAGAAGCGAAGCTCGACGTTGCGGTCGCCGCTTTTGAGGCGGGGCTTGCAGTGTTCTTCATCGTGAAGTCGCATCTCTTCGCCCGGCTTGTCGTTCCTGCGGCGAAGGGGGAGGTCGAGAGTGACATCTAGCGCCTTCATCAAGCAGACGTCCTCCGGCATGCGTCGCACGCCTGCGGTCGCCGCTCATGTTGAACGACTGCCTTTCGGCGGCGAGACTGGCAACCCGAAGGACCGCAACGGGTCGGATACGGGCATCCACGGCCGCCCTCGGCGAATGTCCGGTTCGCAGCCGCGCACCTCGACACCTCGAAGGGCAGCTCAGGGTCGAGTTCACCCGTTGACGAACGACTGCTCCCGAGCAGCTCGCCTTCAACAACTGCTGTGCGGCGCTGAACTCGGCAGAGCGTCGGGCAAATGCCAACCCTGACCTGCCTCGCGGTCAGTGCCACCGAAGTGAATTGATGTGCGCGAGGCCGAGAGCGCGAACGAACTCTGCATAGCTGGCCAGGAGTTGTGCAGAGCGTCCTAAAGGGGTCGGGGCGAGTAATTTCTGATCAATTCGGCGCGAACTTGCTCGCAGCTCAATGAACCCGCAGCACCTCAAACTGCTGTCGGATTGGAGCGACCTGTATCGACACCTCATCACCCTCGCATTTGCCCAGCATGGCCCTGCCCAGCGGGGCCTCGCTGCTGATGACCTGAACGAGCTGACCGCCGCTGACCAACTTCATGCTGCCTCCATCTGGGCCGAGAAAGAGCTGTTGCCGCTTGTCGTCGGAATCGACCAGGCAGACCAGCGCGCCGAGCTGTATACCTTTGCTGGCGTCGTAGGGGAGCGGGCGGAATTGGCGCCAATTGGCCATCGCCTGGCGGATGGCTTCGGCGCGACGAGCTTGGCCGGTGGCCAGGTAGGCGGCTTCGAGTCCCAATGTGTCGTATTTGTTCTCGGCGATGTTTTCTTCGTGAGTCGCCGTTTCATGGGCCGCCCGCATTGCCTGTTCGGCTTGCAGCAGGTCTTCGGCGAGCCGTTCCAGCACCTGTTGCTGCAGCAAGAATTTATCCATGATGAAAGTCGGCATCTCGAACAAGCGGGGGTCAGGTTTTGATTATGAAGGGCTCCACCAGCCTTCGACGATCTGTTGGCTGCAGGTCAAGCCATTGCTGACATTCGCGCCTCGTGGTCGAATGCCAGCAGCTGGCCAGATTGAGAAGCTCGCCAGTGTCCGCTTCAGAGCACGCTGATAGATGGCAGTCCAGCCGACTTTGATGCGTTCGCGGACCCGGTCCAGCAGCCGGGTGGCCTTCAACGGCGGCAGGTCTTTGACGGAGCCGGGGCAAAGAGGAGTGCACGGTTGCGAAGAGCGGGAGACGGAAGACTGCTTGGCGATGCCTCCCCGGGGGACGCCGCAAGACCTGCCCGGCGCTTGTAACTGATGCGGCTTTTGACGGGGAATTTGGTGCTGTGCAAATAAACAGTCAATGAGGGAAATTGAAGATGCAGCAGATACTTGCCGCAGGTCCTGCCCGACCGGTTGCTGCACGGTTTGCCGTGATATGTCGCACCGCGTGTTGCCCTGCAACACGTTAGGCACCGCGGGCAAACCGTGGTCTTCCCACGCTCCATATATGCCTGACATCACTTTTCGCGTCGCTGAGTGGCAAGACAAGGCTGTACTCTCTCGAATGCTCGAGTTGTATCAGTACGACTTGTCCGAGGTCTGGCCTCAGACCCTGAACATGCATGGCGAGTATGGCTTCGCCGTCGATCGCTACCTTCGCAATCCACGGCTGCGCGCCTACTTCTTCCTGGTTGACGGAAACTACGCCGGCTTCGGGCTGGTGGATCCGGATGTGAGCCTCCCCGAGAACGACTTCTGGATGGGGCAGTTCTTCGTAATGAAAAGGTACAGGCGAACCGGGGTTGGAACCAAGGGGGCCCGGTTCATCTTCGATCAGTTTCGTGGCAAGTGGGAGGTCGGACAAATGCCCCTCAACTTCCTTGCTCAGGCGTTCTGGCGTCGCACCATCGGTGAGTACACGAATGGGAATTTCGTGGAGCACGAACTACACGACGAACGATGGGACGGCTTTCTTCAATGCTTCGACAACAGCCTCCAGGCGAATGACGCCTTCCCTTCCATCGAGAGGACGCTGCCCGGCAAGCCGGTCAACGCCTCTCACGTCAAACGTTGAGACTGTGCAATAACCTCCGCGCCCCTGAATCAGGCGCGGCAATTGGATTGCGATGCCATCGCTTCAACGGGGGCACAGGATGGCACGCTACAAGCCAGTCGAACGAGGTGGGATGTTCATCCCGGTGATGCTCAGCGAGCAGATCCAGCCCGGAACGTTCGAGTTCGCGCTGGATCACCTGGTCGACCATGAGTTGGACCTGACCAGACTCGATGCCCGCAGCAAGGAGCGCAGCGGCACGCACGCCGAGCTGGCCCATCGGGCCGATCGGCTCGACCCCGACAGCGCCAAGATGGCCACGAGCAAGGGGGTGATCCAGGGCTATGCGGCGCAGGCCGCGGTCGACAGCAAGCACCAGATCATCGTGGCTGTCGAGGTCACTGGCTCGGGCTCTGAGCAAGCCATGCTGCTGCCGATGATCGACAAGGCGGCGCCCGTCATCGAGCCGCACACGCTGATCACCGCCGACACAGGACGGCGACGTGTCCGGCCGGCAAGACGCTCACCGGCAACGGCCACATCTATGGTCAGCGCGACCATCGGTTCGAGCGCTACGAGGCCGCGGCGTCGGACTGCGCCGGCTGCCAACATCGAGAAGCTGGCGCATCGCACATAGTGGGCGAGGCGTGCACCGGGGGCCTTCGCCGCAGATATCCATCAACCATCAATGCCTGGTGCCGCTCGCGATCTTGCGACGGGGTTTCGGCACAGTCTCGTTGAGCGGCCACTTTCCGGAGCCTTGCTCAACCTGAGCCAATTTCCGCTTTGGGTCGAGGCTGTGTTCAAACGCGCGGAGAGCCGCACGGGATAGGCCTGCCGGTGAACGCGCAGCACGCGCTTCGCGATGAATTCGAGGTTGAGGGCTCACGCCTTACGCATCGCCGCGATCAGTGGCTCCACGCCGATGATCCTGAGGGTTCCCCGCCAGTTCGTTGAAGTGCCCGGGGGATTTTTGGGGGACTGCGCGGTACAGACAGGGAGGTTCAGTAGCATGGATGCGCAGGGCGTTTTTTCTTGCGCCGTGCCCTTCAGCCGTTGCGAAACAGGAAGCTGTAGGCATTGAGCGCCGGCACGCCGCCCAGGTGCGCGTACAGGACTCTCGATCCTGCAGGGAACTCGCCCTGGCGCACCATCTCGATCATCGCGTGCATCGACTTGCCCTCGTAGACGGGGTCGGTGAGCATGCCTTCCTGGCGCGCACAAAGGCGGATCGCTTCCAGCGTGCCCTCGCTCGGCAACCCGTACTCGGGCCCGCCGAAGCGCGTGTCCAGCACCACGTCCTGGTCGGTGACGGCCCGGCCCAGCGAGACCAGCTCGGCCGTGTGCTGCGCGATGCGCAGGATCTGCGCGCGGGTCTGCGCCGGCTTGGCCGACGCATCGATGCCGATGACACGATCGGCACGGCCGTCGGCGGCAAAGCCGACCACCATCCCGGCTTGCGTGCTGCCCGTGACCGAGCAGACGACGATGTAGTCGAACCTGAATCCGAGCGCTGATTCCTGGGCGCGCACTTCCTCCGCGAACCCGACGAATCCCAGCCCGCCCAGCCGATGTTCCGAGCACCCGGCCGGGATCGGGAAGGGCTTGCCGCCGGCCCGCCTCACATCGTCCAACGCCTGCTCCCAACTCGGGCGAATGCCGATGTCGAACCCGGCGGCGTCGAGCCGCACGTCGGCACCGAGGATGCGCGACATCTCGATGTTGCCGACGCGGTCGTAGACAGCATCGGCGTAGTTGACCCAGTTTTCCTGCACCAGCACGCACTTCATCCCCAGATGGGCCGCCACCGCGGCGACCTGGCGCGTCTGGTTCGACTGGATGCCGCCGATCGAGACCAGCGTGTCGCAGCCTTCCGCGAGCGCTTCGGGGATCAGGTACTCGAGCTTGCGGGTCTTGTTGCCGCCGAACGCCAGGCCGCTGTTGCAGTCCTCTCGCTTGGCGAACAGTTCGACCTTTCCACCGAGATGCGCACTCAGTCGCTTCAGCGGGTGAATGGGCGAAGGACCGAAGGTCAGCGCGTGGCGTGGGAAGCGATTCAGGTTCATGGCAGGTCCCGTGAAGTTCGACGTGTCGACATGGTAGGAACAACGGCTGTTCACAGGGTTGCAAATGAAGTCGACTCCAAGCACCATTGGTATTCTCCGGATCGCCTATATCTGATTAACTTGCGCCAGAAGAGAAATGAACGCAACAAAGATTCGCTCGCCCAAGGGCGCTTCCACCCCGGTTCAGGCGCCGGTGCCGGCCGCTGATCTCGACCGTACCGACAAGTTGATTCTTCGGGCACTGCAGCGCGATGCGTCGGTGTCGAACGTCGCGCTGGCTCGCATGGTGAACCTGAGTGCGCCCGCCTGCCTGCGTCGCGTCGACCGGTTGAAGAAGCTGGGCTTGATCACCGGCATCGTCGCGCTGCTGAGCCCGCGGGCGCTCGATGCGGGGATGATCGTGATGATCGGCGTGGTGCTCGACCGGTCGACGCCCGACTCGTTCGCGAAGTTCGAGAAGGCGGTCGCCAAGGTCTCCGGATGCATGGAGTGTCATGTCATCACCGGCGAGTTCGACTACTTCATGATCGTGCGCACCCGTGACAACGAGAGCTTCAACCGCCTGCACGCGGAGCAACTGCTGCAACTGCCCGGCGTGCGCCAGGTGCGCTCGTTCATCGGGCTCAAGCAGGTGTTGTCGACGACGCAGATTCCGATCTGATGTTGCCGCCCGCGACTAGCGCTTCGCCTGGATCCCCCGCAGCTTCACCGCGTCGGAAGCGATCGCGGCGAGCTCCAGCAGGGTCTTCCGCTGGGTCTTGTCCAACTGTCGCGGGCGGTAGTCGATGACGCAGATGGAGCCCAGCGCGAATCCATCCGGGTCGTAGACCGGTGCACCGGCATAGAAAAGGAAGTGCGGGGCACCTGCCACCGCCGGATTGCCGGCGAAGCTCGCGTGCTTCGCCAGGTTCCTGACCTCCATCACATCGCGCTGCAGCACGGTGTGGTTGCAGAAGGCCCAACTTCTCGGGGTGTCGGGCATGTCCAATCCTTGCCGCGATTTGAACCACTGGCGCTCGGCGGTCAGGACCGTCATCAGCGCGATGGGGCTCTTCAGGTCATTCGCTGCGAGCCACGTCACCCTGTCGAATGGCGCTTCTGAAGGGGTGTCGACAAGGCGTGAGCGTTGCACGGCCTGCAGCCGGCTGGCCTCGTTCGGAGCCACCGGAAATCCGTTGCTGGCGATGTCGATGGCCTGACCCTCGTCCTGCGCAAGCTCCGTCAACACGCCCTCCAGATGGTCGAGCGGAATCTCGCGCACGCGTGCCGCCGGCGCCGATGCGCCGCGCCGCGCGGAGGGCGCGATGGCAACGAGCTCCGCATCCTTGAAGCGGCCGTCGTTCGCCAGCGTCTCCAGCAGTCCGAGGCCCTGGCTTCCCCAGGCCTCCAGGTCGACGACGACGGCGGCAGGAAGGCGCCCTGCGACGGCCGCTGCCGCGGACCAGGTGCTCATCTGGAACTGAGGGGACACATGCCCGACACGCTCGAGCACGGCCTCGAACCGTGGCCGGCGGCTTTCGTTCGTGACCACGAGCACCACCGCGGAGTGCGCACGCCCTTGAGGCCTGCTGCCCGGCAACAGCGCTTCGACGTCGGAGCGATGAACCCGGCGATGGCCGCCCGGCGTCTTCCATGACGGAAGCCCGCCCCCCTCGATCAAGAGCTGCGCGGTGCGAACCGAGATGCCCAGAAGCTTGGCCGCTTCCGTCGTGGTGAGGACGTCGTCTTCCATGGAGGGGTGGGGTCGCGGGATCGATGGGGACGGCAGCGTCACAGGCAAGGCGCAGAGCTTAAGCCAGCGGCGAGGACCGCGATCAACCTACGGTGCATGTCGGGAATTCTATCAAATTTGCATTATTTGATAGATTTGAAACACACTCCGCGCCGCGCGCAGCCAGCGTCGCACTTGCAATCACCTCTTCACCGGACATGACCATGACCTTGAGCCCCGCCCAACCGCAAGCCACACCCGTTTCCTTCCCTGACAGCCACTTCGACTTCATCGTGTGCGGAGCCGGCACGGCCGGCTCCGTGGTCGCCGGCCGCCTGGCCGAGAACCCGGAGGTGCGGGTCCTGCTCATCGAGGCCGGGGGCGATGACGAGGTCCCCGACGTGCAGCAGCCTGGAAACTGGCCGCTGAACCTCGGCTCCGAGCGAGACTGGAACTTCAGCGGCGCGCCCAACCCGCATCTCAACAACCGGCAGATCCCGCTGAACATGGGGCGTGTCCTGGGCGGCGGCTCGAGCATCAACGTGATGCTCTGGGCGCGCGGCCACATGAACGACTGGGAGGACTTCGCCGAGGCCAGCGGGAATCCGGCCTGGGGCTATGAATCCGTGCTGAAGATCTATCAGCGCGTGGAAAACTACGGCGGCACCCCCGATGCGAAGCGTCGAGGCGTGGGCGGCCCGGTTCACGTCGCGCCCGCCCGCCACCCACAACCGGTGGCGAGCGCGCTGATCGATGCCGCGCGGCAGATCGGCATCCCTGCCTTCGAGAACCCCAACGGCGTGATGATGGAAGGCCGCGGTGGCGCTGCCATCAACGACCTCATCATCAAGGACGGCCGGCGCAATTCCATCTATCGGGCCTACGTCCACCCCTGCCGCGGCCAGGCCAACCTGACGGTGCTGACCCACACGTTGGTCAGCCGCCTGGTGTTCGAGGGCCGACGTGTCGTTGGCGTCGAGGTGGTTCGCAGTGGGCGCGCCGAACGCTTCACCGCCGACCGCGAAGTCATCCTGTCGCTCGGCGCCGTCAACACGCCCAAGGTCCTGATGCAATCGGGAATCGGCCCGCAGGACGAATTGCGCCGTCACGGCATTCCGCTCGTCCAGCATTTGCCCGGCGTGGGTGCCAACCACCAGGACCATGTTTCGTTCGCCGTCATCTTCGAGTACGAGAACCCCCAGCAGGTCGGCCACGGCGGTTCGGAAGCGACGCTCTACTGGTCGAGCGACAGTTCGTTGCGCCTGCCAGACATGTTCCATTGCCAGGTGGAATTTCCCGTCCCGAGCGCGGAGACCGCGCCGCTCGGCGTGCCGGCGCATGGCTGGACGATGTTCGCGGGCCTCGCGCATCCGAAGAGCCGCGGCCGCATCACGCTGTCGGGCGCCGGCCCGATGGACAACCCGATCATCCAGCCCAACACGCTGTCGGACCCGGACGATCTGCGAAGCGCCCTCGAGAACATCCGGTTGGTGCAGGAGCTGGGCTCGCAGTCCGCGTTCAAGGGCCTCGTCAAGCGCGAGAGCCTGCCCGGCAGGCTCGCCGGGAAGGACCTGGAGAACTACGCACGCAATGCGGCCGTGACGTACTGGCACCAGTCCTGTACGGCGAAGATGGGACGCGACGAGATGTCGGTGGTCGACGGTTCCCTGAAAGTCCATGGCGTACAGGGGCTGCGCATTGCTGACGCATCCGTCATGCCGCACGTCACCAGCGGCAACACGATGGCGCCTTGCGTCGTGATCGGCGAGCGCGCCGTCGAAGAGATCCGCGCGACCTGCGGCATCTGAGCAAGAGCGGGCGAAGCGTCTTCGCCCCCCTTGCAATGCCCTTTCGAACCTGCACTCGAAGCCGAGAACATTTATTGCGCAAATCGTCCGGCGTCAACATTTTATGAAGACGATCTGGAGGAAATGAAGTTCATTTGGCACAACCGGGTGGCTCAACTTGCAACCACGTTAACCGACGTCTTCTCTACCATTTCGGAACGATTCGCGAATCCACCCAACCCTCTTCGACAGTCAAGGAACCTCTCCATGAACATCACATTTCGCAAGCTCATCGTCGCAGCTGCGGCAACCGCCAGCATCGTCGGCGTTGGTGGTGGCGCCAGCGCACAGCCTCCCCAGGTCAGGAACGTCGTGCTGGTGCACGGCGCCTTCGCAGATGGCTCGGGCTGGCGTGGTGTCTACAACGAACTGACCAAGCGCGGCTATCAGGTCACCATCGTCCAGAATCCGCTGACCTCGCTGGCCGACGATGTGGCCGCCACCAAGCGCGCGTTGGCACTCCAGAACGGTCCGACGATCCTCGTCGGCCACTCCTGGGGCGGCACCGTGATCACCGAGGCCGGTGTCGACCCCAAGGTCGTCGGCCTCGTCTATGTGTCGGCGCTGTCGCCCGACGCCGGTGAGACGACGAGCGAGCAGTACACCGGGTTCTCGGCCCCCGACTTCGTCATCGATGTCCAGGCCGACGGGTACGGCTTCGTCAACCGCGACAAGTTCAAGATCGGGTTCGCTGGCGATGCCACCGATGCGGAGGTCGCGTTCATGCGGGACTCGCAGGTGCCGATCAACATGTCGGTGTTCGGCACCAAGCTCACCCAGGCGGCGTGGCGGACCCGGCCGAGCTGGGCTGTCATCGCGACCGACGACAAGGCCTTCGACGTGCGGATGCTGCACAAGATGGCCAAGCGGATCGATGCCACCGTGACCGAGGTGAAAGCCAGCCACGCGGTCTTCATGACGCAGCCGAAGGCGGTCGCTGCCGTGATCGAGCGAGCCGCTCAGGACGCAGCGCGCAAGTCTCGCTGAGACCCGCCGCCCGCCAGCTGCTCGCCCGGCAGGCTGCGCAGCAGCATCAGCAGGCCCTCTTCCAGATCCTGCTGGAAGCGGTAGCGCAAGGCCGCCAGCTCGGGCAGCTCGATCACTTCGGCCGCGACCTGGGCCGGGTGGCTGAGCGGCCAGAGCCCGATGAGCAGCGGCAGGGCCAGGTGGATGCAACGCTCGAAGCTCGCTGCCGCGATCGACGGCACGCAGGCGTGAAAGTCGAGCGCGGTCTCCTGGCGCACGGCCAGCAGGCCACGCTTGAACTCGACCATGCGCCCGGCCGAGATGTTGTGCTCGAGGATCGACGGGAAGATGCTGGTGAGCCGGCACAGCAGCGGGCGCGCCGCCACGGTGGCCGCGAACGCCCGCGCGACGTGCTCGACCGTTCCTGCGCGCTTGCGGTCCCGCCCCAGCGCCTTGTGCAGCTCGGCACGCCACACGACGAACTCCTCGACCAGCACATCCAGCAAGACGGCTTCGCTGCTCTCGAAGTACCGGTAGACGTTCGACTTGGTCATCCCGGCGCGCCGCGCCAGTTCGTTGATGCCCAGGTCATGCACGTCCGGCATGTCCAGCAGCAGCGCCTTCGCGGTGTCGAGCAGGTGGCGGCGGCGCTCCTCCTTCTGTTCGGGGGAGCGCGCGCGCAGGTACGGGGAGGGAGGACTCATCGGGGTCGTCGCCGGCAGGGATTTCACGAAAAGGGATTTGCACAAGAGACCGTCGGTCTGCTACATTGGAGACCATCAGTCTCCTAACGTTCGCAGCATAGCAAGGAAACACCATGGACATGCGCCTCGCGGCAAGAGAACAACCATGAAGGCATTCGTTCTCCATCGATACGGCAAGAAGCGCGCGCTGGAACTGGCAGAGGTGCCGACTCCGGAGCTGCGCGACGACGAGGTCCTGGTCCAGGTGCATGCCGCCGGCGTGAACCTGCTCGATTCCAAGCTCAGGGACGGCGAGTTCAAGCTCATCCTGCCGTATCGCCTGCCGCTCATCCTCGGCCACGATGTGGCTGGGGTGGTCGTCAAGATCGGCCCGCGCGTGCGGCAGTTCAAGGTCGGCGATGAGGTCTGTGCGCGGCCGGATGATTTCCGGATCGGCAGCTTCGCTGAATTCGTGCCCGTCAAGGAAGCTTCGCTGGCGCTCAAGCCCCGGGGGCTGACGATGGAAGAAGCCGCTTCCATCCCGCTGGTGGCGTTGACGGCGTGGCAGGCCCTGGTCGTGAAGGCCGGACTGAAGAAGGGGCAGAAGGTCTTCATCCAGGCCGGCTCCGGCGGCGTCGGCACCGTGGCCATCCAACTGGCCAAACATCTCGGCGCCACCGTGGCCACGACGACGAGCGCGGCCAATGTCGAGCTCGTGAAGCGCCTGGGCGCCGATGTCGTCATCGACTACAAGACCCAGGATTTCGAGGATGTTCTGCGCGACTGTGACGTGGTCCTGAACAGCCAGGACGGCAAGACGCTCGAAAAGTCCCTCCGCGTGCTCAAGGCCGGCGGGAAGCTCGTCTCCATCTCCGGGCCGCCCGATCCCGATTTCGGCCGGGAGATCGGCGCACCCTGGTTCGTGAGGTGGGTCATGCGGCTGCTGAGCTCGGGCGCGCGGCGACAAGCCAGGCGCCGCGGGGTCGGCTACTCGTTCCTCTTCATGAAGGCGAGCGGGAGCCAGCTGGGCGAGATCACTCGCCTCTTCGACGTGGGCGTGCTCCATCCCGTGGTGGACCGGGTCTTCCCGTTCGAATCGATCAACGAGGCGATGGCCTATGTCGAAGCGGGCCGCGCGAAGGGCAAGGTCGTCGTCAAGCTCAGGTGAGCGCGACATTCTCCTGCTGCGAAGACCTCGAGTCCCTTCACGTCGTTCCGACCGGACCACGTGGGCATCCGCGTAGACGACATCGATGCGGCCATCGCCTGGTACACGACCACCCTCGACTTTCGCGTGATGCACTCGATGGCGCTCGGCGAGCGCAGATTCGCCCATCCGTCACCGCGTGCAGGCGCCGGCGATCTACCGGCTGTTCGGTGACAAGGAGGGCCTGCTCGACGCCGTCGCGGAACAGGCKCTGGCCAATTTCGTCGCCAGGAAGCGAGCCGACAAGTCCGGCATGGACCCCGTCGAATCGCTCCGCAGGGGCTTCATGGGCTACACATCGTTCGGGCTCGAGAGCGCGCGCGGTCGACCTCTGCCACGCCATGGCGAAGGGCACGGTGCTCGAGATGCTCGGCAGGGCCCCCGAGGCGCGCCGCGGCATGGCCGAGGCGGCCCGCGATGCGGTGCTGGGCGCCATCCTGAAGGACGCCCCGGTGAAAGACTCTGGCGTGGTGGCGGCGGTCTCGACGCTGCGTGCGCACCTGGCCGACCTGCCGGGACTCACCGTGGCCGAGAAGCAACTCATGCACGAGTGGCTCGTGCGGGTCGCCGACCCGGCGCCCCGACAGACGCCCTCGGCAGGTCAAGGTGCTGCGCGGCGCACGTAGGCGTCGCACCAGCCCCTGGCCGCCACCAGCTTGCGTGGGAACAGGGTGCACTCGGACCAGGCCTGTGCCGGCACGCGGTACAGCGCGCAGTTGTCGCAGGTGCTGCCGGCGGTGAACTTCGGATAGACCCGGCGGTCGACGCGCGCCACGTCCTCGACGTAGCCCACCGCCTTGGCGTGGGGATCGCGCTCGTCCAGGTGCGCGAAGGTCGACGGGTCTGGTGGCGGCGCCGGCTTCGGCTTGCCGTGCACCACCGGGAGCCACGGCGCAGCACCGATCGGCAGCAGCCGGATGAAGCGACGCCGCGTGCAGGCCGGTGTGGCGTCGAGGAGGATCGGAGTGGGCAGTGCCATGCGGTCAGCGCCCGCCCGGCGGCCGGCTGCCGTGGCCGATCGCCGGCCCGATGCCCAGCGGCGGCGGCAGGGCCCACAGGATCTTCTTGAAGACATGCCGGTAGTTGTCGTCCGGCGGGTGGCCGGCCAGCGGGTCGCGGTTGGCGCAGAACGCGCGGTCCAGTCCAACCCAGTCCTCGGCGGTCAGCACGCGCTGCGCGAGCGGCAGCACCTCGGTCTCCTCGGCGCGGATGTGCGCGAGGTAGAAATCGATGTAGCGCTGCATCGCCTGCTCGAAGCGGTCGCGGCGCTGGCACAGCTGTGCGGTGTCGGCCATCATCTCGAAGCCGAGCAGCTCGTGCTCCAGCTCGCGGATCGCCCGCTCGCCATCGGCGTGCTCGCGGTCCAGGCGGTCGAGCACCTCGTCGCCCTCGGTCGTGCGCCTGCGCAGCAACGGGAACAGCAACTCGCTCTCCTTCGCATGGTGCAGGCGTTCGGGAAACTCGTCGACGTAGAACAGCATCGCGCGCAACACGCCGAAATCCGGCAGGCTGCCGCGGCGCCGGTGATCGGCCAGCAGCAGGCTGATCGAGCGCAGCATCGCCGACATGGCGCTGTGCTCTTCGAGGATGACGCGTATGGCAGCGTGTTGCATGGCAGTGTCCCGGCCGGCGATGGAACCCGAGCTTGGCGCCGCTTCGCCCGAGGCGTGTTGATCCGCGTCAATTCAGCGCGCGTCGGCGCGCAGCGTCTCCTGGATGAGCCGCACGAACGCGGGGTCGGCGCTGCCGAGCCGCGAGCTGCGGCCGATGACGCGCCCCTGCGCATCGAGCAGCACCAGCACGCTCGTGTGGTTGAAGTCGCCGTCGGCGAGCTGCCGGTAGCGGATGCCCAGCAAGGCCGCCAGCTTGCGCGTGCCTGCAGGGTCGGTGCGCGCCAGTGTCCATGTCGCACGCTCCAGGTGGCGTTCGTCGAACGTGCGCTGGAGCACCTGCGGCGTGTCGCGCGCCGGATCGAAGCTCACCATCAGCAAGCTCAGGCGGCTGCGGTCCGCCGCAGGCAAGGCCGCCTGCGTCTCGCGCAACGCATCGATCAGCATCGGGCAGACGTACTGGCACGAGGTGTAGAACATCGTCGCGAKCACCAGGTGGCCCCGGTCCCGGCCGAGCGGGACCGGGGCGCCGTCCTGGTCGGTCAGGCGCAGCGGGAGCTGGTAGATCGAGTCGCCGGGCAGCGGCGGTTCGGCCGCCACCGAAGCGGTCGCCAGCGCCAGCGCAGCGGCCAGCAGGGTACGTCGAAGCATCATGGAATCTCCTCGAGAAGATGGGAAGCGTGAGGCAGCGGGCGCACGCAGCGCAGGCCGAGGCTGCTCGTGCTCTGCGGCGCCTGCAGCGACGACAGCAAGGCCACCCGCATCAGCACCGCATAGTTCTGCCGGTCTTGCAGGTCGATCGCGCCGGCACCGCAGAACTGCAGCTTGTCGGGGTCGTCGGCCGACCGGCTGTCGGGATTGATGAGCAGCGCGTTGAAGTCGTCGACCCACTCCCAGACCAGCCCGTGCAGGTCGCGCACGCCGTAGGCATTCGGCTCGCCGCCGACGCTCGGCAGCGCCTGCGTGGCCGGCCGGCCGTACCAGGCCAGGATGCGGGCCCGCCACGCCGGGTCGGCCCGGGCATCGCGCCGCCCGGCATCGGCGGCGGCGACGTATTCCCATTCGGGCCACGACGGCAGGCGGGCGCCTTCGGTCTCGCAGTAGGCCTGGGCGGCGAACCAGCTGACCTCGGTGACCGGTTGCGACGACTGCGCGCCGGCCGGCGGCTCGGCATCGCTGCGCCAGTGCTCGAGGTAGCCGCCGTCGGCGAAGGCGCGCGCCACCTGGCCGCGCCGCCACTCGGGATGCGCGCGCACGAAGCGCTGCCAGTCCGCCACGGTCACGGGCGTCTCGCGCATCTCGAACGCCGGGATCGTGGCCGGTCCCCCATCCGCGTCGCGCGCGAGCACGCTGGTGAGCGTGCCGGCCGGCACCGGCACGTAGGCCGGCGGCGCGGCAGCAGCCCCTTGTGCGGCAGCCGGCAGCGGGATCGCCGACAGCGCGGCCGCCAGCACCACGGTTGCGAGCCGCTTCACGTCAATGCTCTGCGGTCGCGGTGGTTCCCGGCTTCGCCTCGCGCGCCTTCTTCACCTGGCCGGTGGAGATGCGCCCTCCGGCGTTGCCCCAGCTGTTGAGGACGTAGGTGAGGATGTTCGCGACCTCGTCGTCGTTCAGCTGGTTCATCGGCGGCATCACGGAGTTGTAGTCGGTGCCGTTCACGGTGAGCTTGCCGGCCAGTCCGCGCATCACCACGTCGATGGCGCGTGCGGGGTCGGTGGCGAGGAAGTCGGACTTCGCGAGCGGCGGGAACACGCCCGGCAGCCCTTCGCCGTTCGCCTGGTGGCATACCGAGCAGGTCCCCGTGAACAGCGAGCGCCCGGCCTGCACCTGGTCCTGCAAGGTCAGCGTTCCCGCGGCCGCGGCCTGGGTCGCGACGGCGACCGGCCGCATGTCGGGCTGCGCCCGGTCGCCGAGGTAGACGGAGTCGAGCTCCTTGCCCGAGTAGATCGTCTTGTCCTCGGGGCCGCTGACCTTCATGATCGCCAGCGCCCCCTTGTTGAAGGCACGGAAGATCGAGTGATCCACCAGCACGTAGCTGCCGGGCACCTTGGTCGTGAACTTGACGACCGCCGCGCCGCCGGCCGGGATCAGCGTCGTCTGCACGTTCTTCTGCACGTTGCTGCCGCCCTCGTAGCGGACCTCGTCGAAGATCGCGCCGATCACGTGGAAGCTCGACACCAGGTTGGGCCCGCCGTTGCCGACATACAGCCGCACCGTCTCGCCGGTCTTCGCCGGGATGGCCTTGTCGCCGGTCAGCGCGCCCTCCGCGCCGTTGAACAGCACGTAGGTCGGCCGCTCGTCGATCGCCTTCTCCATGTCGAAGGCCTGCAGGCCCTTCTCGCGGTACTTGCCGGCGGTGTAGAAATCGCCCTGCATCACGTAGTACTCGTGGTCCACCTTCGGCAGGCCTTGCGGCGGCTCCACCAGGATCAGGCCGTACATGCCGTTGGCCACGTGCATGCCGACCGGCGCCGTCGCGCAGTGGTAGACGTAGATGCCTTCGTTGAGCGCCTTGAACGTGAACTGCGAGGCATGGCCGGGCGCGGTGAAGCTGGAGGCGGCACCGCCGCCCGGCCCCGTCACGCCATGCAGGTCGATGTTGTGCGGCATCTTGCTGCTCGGGTGGTTCTTCAGGTGGAACTCGACGGTGTCGCCCTGACGGACCCGGATGAAGCTGCCGGGCACGGTGCCGCCGAAGGTCCAGAACATGTACGACACGCCTTCGGAGATCTGCATCTCCTTCTCGACCACTTCCAGCTCGACGATGACCTTGGCGGGCACCGTGCGGTTCGTCGGCGGCGGCACGTGCGGCGGGCTGGTCAGGATGGCGCGGATCGGTGCCCCCTGCGGCGGCCCGAAATCGCCGGACTTGCGTGACGTTGCGGGGGCAGGTGCGGGCGCTGCGCCCGCGGCGGCGAGTACCGCGCTGCCACCACCCGCGGCGAGCGCCGCCAGCGTGGCGAGCAACGCATTCTTGATCCATGTGCTCATGTGAATATCCGGTATGGGTTGTACATCTATTGGCGGTGCAACGGTACCGGCGGACCCAGGGCGGTGCCTTGTCCTGGGTCAATGCCCGCCAGATGGGTTGGAGGTTTCTGCGGGCGGGTCGTCCCGTGCTTGATCCGGGTCAATGCGTTCTCGCCATGGCGTGCTTACGATAGGTGCACAAGAAATGCATCTTTAATCGAGCCGGCAGCAAGGAGCCATTCCCATGACCACCTCGGTCCCGCCGGCGAACCCTCTCAGGAGCAGAACCATGAACAACAATCGCAGGCTCTGGCGCTGGCTGGGCCTCATCTTCGTCCTCTCGTTCGGAGCCCTCGGCTTCATCGGCTACCAGATCTACCTGGCGGCGCCGCCGATCCCGAAGTCGGTCGTCACGGCCGACGGCGAGGTCCTGTTCACCGGCGAACAGATCCAGGCCGGCCAGCAGGTGTGGCTCGCCTCCGGCGGGCAGCAGCTCGGCACGGTCTGGGGGCACGGCGCCTATGTCGCGCCGGACTGGTCGGCCGACTGGCTGCATCGCGAGGCCGTCGCGCTCCAGCAGATCCTCGTGCAGGCCCACCAGCAGGCGCAGCCGTCGCTCGGCAGCCAGGATCGCGCGGCCATCGACAACGTGCTGCGCCAGCAGATGCGCGCCAATGGCTACGACGACGGCAGCGGCGTGCTGAAGGTCTCGAACGAACGCGGGCAGGCCGTGCGCGCCGTCGCCGGCCACTATGCCGCGCTGTTCGGCAGCGACACCTCGCTGGCTGTGCTGCGCGAGCAGTACGCGATGCGGGCAGGTGCCATCCCCGCCGCCGAAGACCGCCGGGCCCTGACCGCCTTCTTCTTCTGGACCTCGTGGGCGGCCGCGACCGACCGCCCCGGCGAGACCGGGCTCTCGTACACGAGCAACTGGCCGCACGAGCCGCTGGTGGGCAACGTGATGACCGGCTCGGCGGCCATGTGGTCGATGGCGAGCATCGTGCTGCTGATCGCCGGCATCGCCGCGATGCTGTGGTTCCATGGCGGACAAGCCCATGAGGAAGACTT
Organism: Rhizobacter sp. P3_B12; assembly: GCF_056402895.1. Taxonomy (NCBI): domain Bacteria; kingdom Pseudomonadati; phylum Pseudomonadota; class Betaproteobacteria; order Burkholderiales; family Sphaerotilaceae; genus Rhizobacter; species Rhizobacter sp. P3_B12. Next base: position 18,044 of record NZ_JBFUGN010000002.1, read on the forward strand.
GGCGCCGCCGGCCGCCGACCCGTTCCTGAAGATCGTCGCCACGCCCTCGATGAAGGCGACACGCAAGTACTTCTTCGCGGTCATCGGCCTGCTGCTGCTGCAGATCGGCATGGGGGCCGTCACCGCGCACTATGCGGTCGAGGGCGAGGCCTTCTTCGGCATTCCGCTGGCCCAGGTGCTGCCCTATGTGGTGAGTCGCACGGTGCACACGCAGGTCGGCATCTTCTGGATCGCCACCGCCTGGCTCGCGACGGGGCTCTACATCGCACCGCTGCTGTCCGGCGTCGAGCCGCGCTTGCAGAAGCTCGGCGTCGACGTGCTGTTCTGGGCGCTGATCGCGATCGTCGTCGGCTCCACCGCCACCGGCTGGCTCGGGACGCTGCAGCATCGCGGCGTGGACTTCAGCTTCTGGATTGGCAACCAGGGTCTCGAATACACCAGCATGGGCCGGGTCTGGCAGCTGTTGCTGTTCGTCGGCCTGCTGTTCTGGCTGCTGCTGCTCGGGCGCGCGCTGTGGCCGGCGCTGAAGAGGCCTTCGGAAACCCGCGGCCTGATCGCGATGGTGTTCCTGTCGGCGGCCTGCATCGGCGGCTTCTACGCCAGCTCGCTGATGTGGGGCAGGCAGACGCACTACTCGATGATCGAGTACTGGCGCTGGTGGCTCGTCCACCTGTGGGTCGAAGGCTTCTTCGAGGTGTTCGCGACCGCCGTGGTGGCGCTGATCTTCACCCGGCTCGGGCTGGTGCGCGCCGCGAGCGCGAACCGCGCGATCGTCGCCGAGACCATCGTGTTCCTGTTCGGCGGGATCCTGGGCACGCTGCACCACCTCTACTTCACCGGGACACCCACCTCCGTGATCGCGGTCGGCGCCGTGTTCTCCGCGCTCGAGGTCGTGCCGCTGGCGATGATCGGGCTGGAGGCGCTGCAGACGCACCGCCGCTCGAAGGGCGCGGCCTGGCTCGCCGCGTACCGGTGGCCGATCCTGTGCTTCGTGTCGGTGGGCTTCTGGAACACGCTGGGCGCCGGCGTGCTCGGCTTCGCGATCAACCCGCCCGCGTCGCTGTACTACGTGCAGGGCCTGAACATGACGGCGGCGCACGGCCACGCGGCGCTGTTCGGCGTCTACGGGATGCTGGGGATCGGCCTGATGCTGTTCTGCCTGCGCGGCCTGTACGCGCGCCACCTGCATGCGGATCGGCTGCTCGCGCTGTCCTTCTGGGGCCTGAACATCGGCCTCGCGATGATGGTCTTCATGTCGCTGCTGCCGGCCGGCGTCTACCAGGCGTGGGCCAGCATCGATCAGGGCATGTGGTTCGCGAGGTCGCCCGCGATCGTGCACTCGCGCCTGATGGAAACGCTGGTGTGGCTGCGCGTTCCCGGCGACATCGTGTTCGCGGCCGRGGCCGTGGTGCTGGCGGGGTATGCGTTGCGGCTGCTGCGCCGTCCGGCGGGCCAGGCGGATGGCGTGCCGGATGCCGCGGCGGTGCGGCCATGAGCAGCGATGCCGTGAGCAGGCTGCCGTTCCCGTACGACGGGCCGCCCACGCTGCGCGGACCGGTGCTGGCGGCGCTGACGGGGGTCGTCGATCCGGAGCTGTCGCTGTCGATCGTCGATGTCGGCCTCGTGTACGGGGTGTCGGTGGCGGCGGGCGAAGTGYGGGTGCGGGTCACGATGACATCGGCCGCGTGCCCGGTGATCGACGTGATCGTCGACGACATCGAGTCGGAACTCGACCGGCTGCTGCCGGCGGAGATCCGCATCGGGGTCGACCTGTGCTGGGAGCCGCCATGGACGCCCGACCTGATGAGCGAGCGGGCGCGCCGCTTCATGCAGGGTTGACGACGGTGTCTCGCTCACCTGGCGCGCTGCTGGCCCGGTCGGTGTTGCCGGCCTTGATCGCTGCCGTGCTGCTGGCGGCGGTGGCGGGCGGGCTGCAGCGCAGCGGCATCGCGCTCGGCACCGGCGCCGTGGCCGGCGCGGCGCTGTTGCAGCATGCGGCTTTGATGCTGTCGGGCCTGCTGGGCACGGTGATCGCCATCGAACGTGCGGTGGCATTGAAGCGCCGCTGGGCCTTCATCGCGCCTTGGGCCAGCGCCTTGGGCGGTGTCGCGCTGCTGGCCGGGCTTCCGGTGGTCGGTGTCTGGGCAGGGGCGGTCGCGGCGGCCGTCTTCGTCGCGGCGAGCGTGGCGGTGCTGGCCCGCCAGGTCGTGCTGCATGCGGGGCTGCTGCTGCTGGGCGCGATCGCCTGGCTGGTGGGCAACCTGCTGTTCGCGCTCGGCGCGGCGACCGCGCTGGTCCTGCCATGGTGGTTCGCCTTCATCGTGCTGACGGTGGYGGCCGAGCGGCTCGAGATGGMCCGGCTGATGCGGCACCCCCCGGCGGTGCAGTTCGCGCTGGTGGCGATTCTTTCGACCCTGCCCGCAGGCGCTGCCCTCACGGGCCGATGGCCGGTCGTTGCCGGGGTGCTGTTCGGCGGCGGCCTGGCGGCGTTGGCGTTGTGGCTGCTGGCTTTCGATGTTGCGCGGCGCACGCTGCACAGCCATGGCCTGAGCCGCTACATGGCGGTCAGCCTGCTGGCGGGGTACGCGTGGCTGGCCGTCGCCGGGGTGGCGTGGATCGGCATGGCCTTCGGGTGCCCGGGGCGGGACTGGGCGCTGCATGCCCTCGGGCTCGGCTTCATCTTCAGCATGGTGATGGGGCATGCGCCGGTGATCCTGCCGGCCGTCGCGCGAACGCGGCTGTGGTTCGGCCCCTGGTTCCATGCTCCGCTGCTGTTGCTGCACGCCTCGTTGCTCGTGCGCCTGCCGGGCAGCCTCGTCGATCCCTCGTGGCGCCGGTTCGGGGCGTTGCTGAATGCCGCGGCGGTGGGGTTGTTCGTCGTCACGGTGCTGGCGTCCGCGCTCGCATGGCGGCTGAAATCCGCGCGGGCGGTGCCGCCGCGAACCCGACCCGAGTGAGCTGCCATGGACTACTTCACCGTCAAGACCCTCCACCAATCCGCCGTGGCGCTGTCGTTCGCCGGGTTCTTCGTGCGCGGGGCCGCCTCGCTGGCGGGCGCGCGCTGGGTGCGCAGCCGGGCGGCGCGGTCGATACCGCATCTGATCGACACCGTGTTGCTGGCATCGGCCTTGACCCTCGCCTGGATGCTGCGGATCCATCCCGGCTCGGCGCCGTGGCTGCTGGCCAAGGTCATCGCGCTGGTGGCCTATGTCGGGCTCGGCGTCATCGCGCTGCGCCCGGGCCGGCCGGCCTGGCTGCGGGCGACGGCCTGGATGGCGGCGCTGCTGACCTTCGGCTACATCGTTTCGGTGGCCATCACGAAGAGCCCATGGGGCGTCTTCTCCGCATTCCTCTCTCCGCATTCGTGAGGCCCTGAATCAGCCTGGGGCCGATGGCGCCCGGGCCCGGTGCCGGCTATACCGTCATCCGGCCTGTCGCCCACCGGCGCAGCAAGGAGACATGACGTGGCATCCACCGACAAGCGCCTGATCCGCCCCTCGCAAGCGCACACCGCCGCCGAGCCCGCCGGTGCGGCGGCCGCGCAGCGCGCGTCGCCGTCCTGGCTGGATGGCAGCCCCCGCATGGCGACACAGCGGCAGCAGCTCGACCACCTGTTCGGGCCGGCGGCACAGCGCTGGATCGGGCCCGGCGAGGAGGCATCGCAGGCGGGGCAACCCATCGTGCAGAGGAAGGTGTATCCGCCCAAGCCGACCCACATCACCGAGCAGCAGGTCGAGCAATGGAACGCCTTCCTGGAAACCTGGGCCACGCAGGTGGTGGAAGCCGACGGCCTGGAAGCCTGGGTGGCCGATGAAGAAGTGACCATGTGGAATCAGGACTTCAACTTCGCGACCTCAATGGGCAATCTGAGGCAGCGGATCCGCACTCACATCCTGACGTACCAGATCAACCTCGACGCCGCGGAGGGCATCGGCTGGGACGACATGCTGCAGGTGATTCGCCTCACCGAACCCTCGCGGCTGTGCACGGTCACCATCGCCACCAACGTTCCCTATGACGGCAGCAAGGGCACCACGTGGTACGTGAAGGGCAACGCAACGGGACGCTCTCAACGCGGAGGGTGGAAGTACAACGCCATGGAGGACGGGTACCTGCCCAGTGCGCGAGGGCAGGTGCGAACCGCCCTGGAAATCCACAACGAAGAGGTCGTGCTGTTCGCGCAGACGGTCTAGGCATTCGCGTAGGGCTCGACCGGCCGCTGGTTCTCGTCGATGCGCAGCGGCCGCCCGAGCGCCGGGAAGGCGCGCTGCGCGCAGCCCTGGCGCTCGCACACCTTGCAGCCGGGGCCGATCGGCGTCACGGCCTGCGGGTCGGCCAGCGCCAGCCCGCGGGCGTACACCAGCCGCGACGCATGCCGGCGGTCGCAGCCCAGCGCCACCGCGAACTCGCGCGGCGGCGTGCCGAAGCCGCCGCTGTCATGGCGGATGCAGCGGGCGATCCAGAGGTAGGTGCGGCCGTCGGGCATCGAGGCCAGCTGCGTCAGCACGCGGCCGGGCTGCGAGAACGCCTCGTAGACGTTCCACAGCGGGCAGGTGCCGCCGGTGCGCGAGAAGTGGAAATCGGTCGCCGACTGGCGCTTCGAGATGTTGCCGGCCCGGTCCACGCGCACGAAGAAGAACGGCACGCCGCGCGCCTGCGGCCGCTGCAAGGTCGAGAGCCGGTGGCACACCGTCTCGAAGCTGACGCCGAAGCGGCGCGCCAGCAGGTCGATGTCGTAGTGCAATTCCTCCGCGGCGGCCAGGAAGGGCGCATAGGGCAGCACCAGCGCACCGGCGAAGTAGCTGGCCAGGCCGATGCGCCCCAGCGCGCGCGATTCGTCGCTGCGGAATTCGCCACCCGCCACCAGCGAGGCGAGGAGCTCGTCGGCCTCGACGAAGGCCAGCTGGGTGGCCAGCTGAAACGCGCGCTGGCCCGGCTCGAGATCCGCATGCAGCGTCAGCAGCCGTGAGCGCGGGTCGTAGCTGCGCAGGCCGGGCGGCGCATCGGCCGCGGCGCTGCGCGTCGAGATGCGGTGCTTCAGCAGCAGGTGCCGCTCGAGCCGCCCGGCGAGATCGCGGGCCAGCAGCGAGGGCGGCTCCATCTCGGCATGCGTGCGCTCGGCCAGCGCATCGAGCTCGGCGACATGGTTGTGGCGCGCGTAGAAGAAGTCGCGCACTTCCTCATGGGGCTGGGTCGGGCCGAGGTCGGGCCGGGCGTCCCGGTCCCCCAGGCCGGCCGCCATGGCTTCGAGGCGCTCCTGCGCATCCCGGGCCACCTTGTGCAGCTGGATCATGCGATTCGCCAGCGCAGGCATCTGCTGCGCCAGGGCCAGCACCTCCGCCTGCGGGATGGCGGCGCCGGCCTCGGCGACCACGTCGTGCAGCTGCGCCATCAGGCGCGCCTCTTCGCTCTCCGAGAAGAACTGCAGGTCGACGCCGAGCGCCGACTGCAGCCTCAGCAGCACCGGCACCGACAGCGGCCGCTGGTTGTTCTCCAGCTGGTTGAGGTAGCTGGCCGAGAGCTCCAGCAGGTGGGCGAGGGCGGCCTGGGTCAGGCCGCGTTGCTCGCGCAGCGTGCGCAGGCGCACGCCGAGGAAAGTCTTTCGCATGGCCTATTCTTGACCATCCGCCTGCCGGAAGCCCGCGCGTCAGGCCGGCTGGCGCAGCGCCTTGGCGGCAGCCACCATGTTGGTCAGCGCCGGAATCACCTCGGCCCATTGGCGCGTCTTCAGCCCGCAGTCCGGGTTGACCCACAGCCGCTCGGCCGGCACGCGCTCGGCGGCCTTCCTCATCAGCTGCACGATGTGCTCCTGCGTCGGGATGTTCGGCGAGTGGATGTCGTACACGCCCGGGCCGATCTCGTTCGGGTACTTGAAGTCCTCGAAGGCATCGAGCAGCTCCATGTCGGAACGCGAGGTCTCGATCGTGATCACGTCGGCATCCATCCCGGCGATGGCCGCGATGATGTCGTTGAACTCCGAATAGCACATGTGGGTGTGGATCTGCGTCTCGTCCTCGACGCCGTTCGCGGTGATGCGGAACGATTCGATCGCCCAGTCGAGGTAGCCCTTCCATTGCGACTTGCGCAGCGGCAGGCCTTCGCGCAGCGCGGCCTCGTCGATCTGGATCACGCGCACGCCGGCCTGCTCCAGGTCGAGCACCTCCTGGCGGATCGCCAGCGCGAGCTGGTGGCACGACACCGAGCGCGGCTGGTCGTCGCGCACGAAGGACCAGTTCAGGATCGTCACCGGGCCGGTCAGCATGCCCTTCATCGGGCGCTTCGTCAGCGATTGCGCGTAGCGGATCCACTCGACCGTCATCGCCTTCGGGCGGCTGATGTCGCCGAACAGGATCGGCGGCTTCACGCAGCGCGAGCCATACGACTGCACCCAGCCGAACTGGCTGAACGCGTAGCCGTCGAGCTGCTCGCCGAAATACTCGACCATGTCGTTGCGCTCGGCCTCGCCGTGCACCAGCACGTCCAGGTCCAGCGCTTCCTGCTCGCGCACGCTGCGCCGGATCTCGGCCTGCATCGCGGCCCGGTAGCCGGCCTCATCGAGGCGGCCGGCCTTGAACTCGCTGCGGGCGTGGCGGATGTCGGCGGTCTGCGGGAACGAGCCGATGGTGGTGGTGGGGAAGGGCGGCAGCTTCAGCAGCGCGGCCTGCTTCGGGGCGCGCTGTGCATAGCCGCTCTTGCGCTCGCCGAACGCGGCGTTGAGCGTCGCCACGGCCGCCTTCACCGCCGGGTTGTTGACGCGCGGCGAGTTGCGGCGCGCCGCGATGGCGGCCTGGTTGGAGGCGAGTTCGGCCTTCACCGAATCACGGCCGTTCTTCAACGCGGCGGCCAGCAGGCGCAACTCGTCCAGCTTCTGCAGCGCGTACGCGAGCCACGACTTCAGGTCGGCATCGAGCTTCTGTTCGCTCGCCAGGTCGACCGGCACGTGCAGCAGCGAGCACGACGGTGCGATCCACAGGCGCTCGCCGAGGCGCTCCTTCAGCGGCTCGAGCCAATCGAGCACCGCGTTCAGGTCGGTCTTCCAGATGTTGCGGCCGTTGATCACGCCGAGCGACAGCACCTTCAGCGGCGACAGGATGTTGAGCAGCGGCTGGATGTCGTCGCGGCCGTTGATCGCGTCGATGTGCAGGCCGGCCACCGGCAGGTTGGCGGCCAGGTGCCGGTTCTCTTCCAGCGGGCCGAAGTAGGTGGCCAGCAGCAGCTTCACGCGGCCGCTCTTCAGGTCGTGGTACGCGGTGTTGAAGGCGTGCTGCCAGTCGGCATCGAGCTCGGTCACGAGGATGGGCTCGTCGATCTGCACCCATTCCACGCCCTGGGCGGCGAGCTTTTCCAGCAGCTCGGCGTAGACCGGCACCAGGCGTTCGAGCAGCGCGAGCTTGCTGGAATCGTCCTTGGYCTTGCCGAGCGCCAGGTAGGTGACGGGGCCGACGATCACCGGCTTGGCCTTGACGCCGGCCTGGCGCGCCTCGGCGAGTTGCTCCAGCAGGCGCGACGCGTCGAGCTTGAACTGCGTGGCCGCGGTGAACTCCGGGACGATGTAGTGGTAGTTGGTGTCGAACCACTTGGTCATCTCGCCGGCGGCGACGCCACCGCCGCAGCAGCCGGCGTGGGCCTCGGCGGTCTCTGCCGATCGGCCGCGCGCGACGCGGAAGTAGTTGTCCAGCACGTCGCCCTGGAAACCCTGCACGCGCTCCGGCAGGTTGCCCAGCGTGAAGCTCATGTCGAGCATCTGGTCGTAGAACGCGAAGTCGCCGACCGGTGCGAGGTCGAGGTCGATCTGGTGGATCCAGTGGCGTTGGCGCAGCTGGGCGCCGAGGGCCTTCAATTGGTCGCGCGAAGACTCGCCCTTCCAGTAGGACTCCAGCGCGAATTTCAATTCGCGCCTGGCGCCGATGCGGGGAAAGCCGAGGTTGTGGGTCGTGGTCATGGCGTGCGTGCGATGGGAGAGATGAGAGAAGCGGTCGCCAGCGTACGCAGCAGGGGTCATGAAGTAAAATGGTATTAATTTGACAATCCATGAGATCGGCTCATCGATATGCTGGAGCGCAGTCACCTGGCCATCGTGCAGGAGGTCGAGAAGCAGGGCTCGCTGACGGCCGCGGCCGGCGTGCTGTGCCTGACGCAATCGGCGCTGAGCCATTCGATGAAGAAGCTGGAGCAGCAGCTCGGCACCGACATCTGGTTGCGTGAGGGCCGCAGCCTGCGGCTGACGCAGGCCGGGCAGTACGTGCTGGCGGTGGCCAACCGGGTGCTGCCGCAACTCGACCAGGCGGAAGAGCGGTTGCGCCAGTTCGCGCAGGGCGAGCGCGGCGCGCTGCGCATCGGCATGGAGTGCCACCCGTGCTACCAGTGGCTGCTGAAGGTCGTTTCGCCGTACCTCGCGGCCTGGCCCGATGTCGATGTCGACGTGAAGCAGAAATTCCAGTTCGGCGGCATCGGCGCGCTGTTCGGCTACGAGATCGACATGCTGGTCACGCCCGACCCGCTGTACAAGCCGGGGCTGCATTTCGAGCCCGTGTTCGACTACGAGCAGGTGCTGGTGGTCGGGCGCGATCACCCGCTGGCCGGCGCGGCCTGGGTGAAGCCGAAGCAGCTGACGCCCGAGGTGCTGATCACCTACCCGGTGGCGACCGACCGGCTCGACGTCTACACGCAGTTCCTGATGCCGGCGGGCGTGACGCCGAAGGCGCACAAGACCATCGAGACCACCGACATCATGTTGCAGATGGTGGTCAGCGGCCGCGGCGTGGCGGCGTTGCCGCGCTGGCTGGTCGAGGAGTACGCGCAGAAGATGGACGTGGTGGCCGTGCGCCTGGGTGCGCGCGGCATCGCGAAGCAGATCTTCCTGGGCGCCCGCGAGGCGGACATCGACATCGACTACCTGCGGGCCTTCGTCGAGCTGGCGCGCCGCTCGTCCTTCGCAAGCCTTGCAGAGTTGCAAGGCTGACTTCGCAAGCCTTCGCCACTTCAGTGTTGTCCCCGGCGTGGCGCATCGCGAAGATGGCGGGCATGAGCACCTTCCAACCGAAGAAGTCCGTTGCGCTGTCCGGCGTCACGGCCGGCAACACCGCGCTGTGCACCGTCGGCCGCAACGGCCGCGACCTGCACTACCGCGGCTACGACATCCTCGATCTCGCCGAGGTCTGCGAGTTCGAGGAGGTCGCCCACCTGCTGGTGCACGGCAGGCTGCCGAGTGCCGCCGAGCTGCGTGCCTACAAGGCCCGGTTGAAGGCGCTGCGCGGGCTGCCGGCCGCGGTGAAGGCCGCGCTCGAGACCGTGCCGGCCGCGGCCCACCCGATGGACGTGATGCGCACCGGCGTCTCGGCGCTCGGCTGCGCGCTGCCCGAGAAGGACGACCACGGCCTGCCCGGCGCGCGCGACATCGCCGACCGCCTGCTGGCCTCGCTCGGCTCGATGCTGCTGTATTGGTACCACTGGGCCACGCAGGGCCGGCGCATCGAGGTGGAGACCGACGACGACTCGATCGGCGGCCACTTCCTGCACCTGCTGCATGGCGAGCGCCCGCCGGCCGCGTGGGTGCGGGCGATGCACACCTCGCTGAACCTGTATGCCGAGCACGAGTTCAACGCGTCGACCTTCACCGCGCGCGTGATCGCCGGCACCGGCAGCGACATGCATTCGGCGGTGGCCGGCGCGATCGGCGCACTGCGCGGCCCGAAGCACGGCGGCGCCAACGAGGCGGCGTTCGAGATCCAGCAGCGCTACGGCACGCCCGACGAGGCCGAGGCCGACATCCGCCGCCGCGTCGAGGCGCGCGAGGTCGTGATCGGCTTCGGCCACCCGGTCTACACTGTCAGCGACCCGCGCAACGTGGTCATCAAGCGCGTGGCCCGGCAGCTCTCCGGCGAGGCCGGCACCACGAAGATGTTCGACATCGCCGAGCGGCTGGAGCGGGTGATGTGGGATGCGAAGAAGATGTTCCCCAACCTCGACTGGTTCAGTGCCGTGAGTTACCACCTGATGGGCGTGCCGACGGCGATGTTCACGCCGCTGTTCGTCATCTCGCGCACCAGCGGCTGGGCCGCACACGTGATCGAGCAGCGGCTCGACAACAAGATCATCCGGCCGAGCGCGAACTACACCGGCCCCGAAGACCGCGCCTTCGTGCCGATCGCCGAGCGCACCTGAGCACAACCACCGCGCATGAGTTCTCCCTACCGCAAGCGCCTGCCCGGCACCGCGCTGGACTACATCGATGCCCGGGCCGCCGTCGACGCCTTGCGCGCCGGCGCCTGGAGCGGCCTGCCGTACACCGCGCGTGTGCATGCCGAGAACCTGGTGCGCCGCTGTGACCCGGCCCTCCTCGACGACTGCCTGCTGCAGCTCATCGAGCGCCGCCGCGACCGCGACTTCCCGTGGTACCCGGTGCGCGTGGTCTGCCACGACATCCTCGGCCAGACCGCGCTGGTCGACCTGGCCGGGCTGCGCGATGCCATCGCGGCGCAGGGCGGCGATCCGGCCGCGGTGAACCCCGTCGTGCCGGTGCAGCTGATCGTCGACCACTCGCTCGCGGTGGAGTGCGGCGGCGACGACCCGCAGGCCTTCGCGAAGAACCGCGCGATCGAAGACCGCCGCAACGAAGACCGCTTCCACTTCATCGACTGGACGAAGCGGGCCTTCCGCAACGTCGAGGTGATCCCGCCGGGCAACGGGATCATGCACCAGGTCAACCTCGAGAAGATGTCGCCGGTGGTCTGGGTGCAGGACGGCCTGGCCTACCCCGACACCTGCGTCGGCACCGACAGCCACACGCCGCACGTCGATGCGCTGGGCGTGATCGCGGTGGGCGTCGGCGGGCTGGAGGCCGAGAACGTGATGCTCGGCCGCGCGTCGTGGATGCGCCTGCCCGACATCGTCGGCGTCGAGCTGGCCGGCCGGCGCCGGCCCGGCATCACCGCCACCGACATCGTGCTGGCGCTCACCGAGTTCCTGCGCCAGCAGAAGGTGGTCGGCGCCTACCTGGAGTTCTTCGGCGACGGCACGCAGGGCCTGACGATCGGCGACCGCGCGACCATCTCGAACATGTGCCCCGAGTACGGCGCCACCGCGGCGCTGTTCTTCATCGACGGCCAGACGCTCGACTACCTGCGCCTGACCGGCCGCGAGGCCGCGCAGGTGAAGCTGGTCGAGACGTACGCGAAGACAGCGGGCTTCTGGGCCGACACGCTGGCCGACGCGCGCTACGAGCGCGTGCTGCGCTTCGACCTGTCGACCATCGTTCGCAACATGGCCGGTCCGTCGAACCCGCACCGCCGCCTGCCCACCAGCGCACTGGCCGAGCGCGGCATCGCGGTCAACCTCGACCAGGCCCGCGCGCAAGAGGCGCAGGGCCTGATGCCCGACGGCGCGGTGATCATCGCCGCGATCACCAGCTGCACCAACACCAGCAACCCGCGCAACGTGATCGCCGCCGGGCTGCTGGCGCGCAACGCGAACCGCCTGGGCCTCGTGCGCAAGCCCTGGGTGAAGACCTCGCTCGCACCCGGCYCGAAGACGGTGGAGCTGTACCTGAAGCAGGCCGGCCTGCTGACCGAACTGGAGGCGCTGGGCTTCGGCATCGTCGCGTTCGCGTGCACCACCTGCAACGGCATGAGCGGCGCGCTAGCCCCCGCCGTCCAGCAGGAGATCCTCGAACGCGACCTGTACACCACGGCCGTGCTGTCGGGCAACCGCAACTTCGACGGCCGCATCCACCCGCAGGCGAAGCAGGCCTTCCTGGCCTCGCCGCCGCTGGTGGTGGCCTATGCGATCGCCGGCACGATCCGCTTCGACATCGAGCGCGACGTGCTCGCGGTGGTCAACGGCCGCGAGATCCGGCTGCAGGACCTGTGGCCGGACGATGCCGAGATCGATGCGCTGGTGCAGTCGTCGGTGCAGCCGGCGATGTTCCGGCAGGTCTACGAGCCGATGTTCGCCATCGCGGCCGCGAGCAGCGAGCGCGTGAATCCGCAGTACGACTGGCGGCCGCAGTCCACCTACATCCGCCGCCCGCCGTACTGGGACCGCGAAGGCATGGGCGCGCTGGCCGCGAGCCCGCGCACGCTGACCGGCCTGCGGCCGCTGGCGATCCTGCCGGACAACATCACGACCGACCACCTGTCGCCGTCGAACGCGATCGGGGCCGATTCGGCGGCCGGCGAATACCTGGCGCGGATGGGCCTGCCGGAGGAGGATTTCAACTCCTACGCGACGCACCGCGGCGACCACCTCACCGCGATGCGCGCCACCTTTGCGAACCCGACGCTGTCGAACGAGATGGTGCGTGCCGGCGATGGCAGCGTGCGCACTGGCTCGCTCGCGCGACTCGAGCCCGAGGGCCGCGTGGTGCGCATGTGGGAGGCGATCGAGGCCTACCTCGAACGCCGCCAGCCGCTGGTCATCATCGCCGGCGCCGACTACGGCCAGGGCAGCTCGCGCGACTGGGCCGCCAAGGGCGTGCGCCTGGCGGGCGTGGAAGTGGTGGTGGCCGAAGGCTTCGAGCGCATCCACCGCACCAACCTGATCGGCATGGGCGTGCTGCCGTTGGAGTTCCTGCCCGGCACCTCGCGGCTGACGCTCGGGCTCGATGGCACCGAGACGTACGACGTGCACGGCGAACGCACGCCGGGCGCCGTGCTGGGCCTGCGCGTGCGGCGCCGCGATGGCGCGATCGTCGATGTGCCCGTCACCTGCCGGCTCGATACGGCCGAAGAGGTGTCGATCTACGAGGCCGGCGGGGTGCTGCAGCGGTTTGCGCAGGACTTTCTCGCGGGCGTGCATTGATCCCGGATTGGCATCCGGGCTACCAGTCATGAGCTTCGTTCCACAGATCCGCATTCCCGCCACCTACCTGCGCGGCGGCACCAGCAAGGGCGTGTTCTTCCGCTTGCAGGACCTGCCCGCATCCGCACAGCTGCCGGGCGAGGCGCGCGACCGGCTGCTGCGCCGCGTGATCGGCAGCCCCGACCCGTACGGCAAGCAGATCGACGGCATGGGCGGCGCGACCTCGTCGACCTCGAAGGTCGTGATCCTGTCGCCGTCGACACGGCCGGGCCACGATGTGGACTACCTGTTCGGTCAGGTCTCGATCGACCAGGCCTTCATCGACTGGAGCGGCAACTGCGGCAACCTGTCGGCAGCCGTCGGCCCGTTCTCGATCGCGCAGGGCCTGGTGCCGGCGGAGCGCGTGCCGGCGAACGGCCTGTGCACCGTGCGCATCTGGCAGGCCAACATCGGCAAGACCATCGTCGCGCACGTGCCGGTGCTGAACGGGCAGGTTCAGGAGACCGGCGATTTCGAGCTCGACGGCGTCACCTTCCCGGCGGCCGAGGTGCAGCTCGAGTTCCTCGATCCGGCCGCCGAGGGGCCGGACGAAGGAAGCGGCGGCGCGATGTTCCCGACCGGGCGGCTCGTCGACGCGCTGGAGGTGCCCGGCATCGGCACGTTCGACGCGACGCTGATCAACGCCGGCATCCCGACGATCTTCGTCAACGCCCGCGACATCGGCTGCACCGGCACCGAGCTGCAAGATGCGATCAATGGCGATGCGCAGGCGCTGGCGCGCTTCGAGGCGATCCGGGCCTGGGGCGCCGTCCGCATGGGCCTGATCCAGGACGTGGCCGAGGCGTCGACGCGCCAGCACACGCCGAAGATCGCGTTCGTCGCGCCGCCGGCCGACTACGTGGCATCGAGCGGCAAGCCGGTGCGTGCCGCCGACATCGACCTGCTGGTGCGTGCGCTGTCGATGGGCAAGCTGCACCACGCAATGATGGGCACGGCGGCGGTCGCGATCGGCACCGCGGCAGCCATCCCCGGCACGCTGGTGAACCTGGCGGCTGGTGGCGGCGTGCGCAGCGCGGTGCGCTTCGGCCACCCGTCGGGCAGCTTGCGCGTGGGCGCCGAGGCGCGGCAGATCGACGGCCAGTGGACCGTCACGAAGGCGCTGATGAGCCGCAGCGCCCGTGTGCTGATGGAAGGCTGGGTGCGCGTGCCCGGCGACAGTTTCTGAACGAGAGCAAGCCCATGTCGACCCGTCAAACCCTCAAGGCCCTCGCCGCCGCCCGCCGCGGCGTGATCGTTCCCGGCGCGTTCAACGCGATGTCCGCCAAGGTCATCGCCGACGCCGGCTTCGAGGCGATCTACGTCACCGGTGCCGGCGTCACCAACATGTGGTTCGGCATGCCCGACCAGGGCTTCATGGGCCTGGCCGAGATCGCCGACCACACCGCACGCATCCGCGATGCGGTGGAACTGCCGCTGATCGTCGATGCCGACACCGGCTTCGGCAACGCGCTGAACGTGTACCACACGGTGCGCGTGCTGGAGCGTGCGGGGGCCGACTGCATCCAGCTCGAGGACCAGGTCGCGCCCAAGCGCTGCGGCCACTTCGCCGGCAAGGACGTGATCCCGCTCGACGAGGCGCTGGGCAAGATCAAGGCCGCCGTCGACGCGCGGCGCGACCCGGACCTGCTGATCATGGCGCGCACCGATGCCGCGGCCACGCAGGGTTTCGACGCGGCGGTCGAGCGCGCGCAGCGCTTCGCCGAAGCGGGCGCCGACATCCTGTTCGTCGAGGCGGTGACGACAGCCGACGAGGTGCGCGCGCTGCCGCGCCGCCTGGCGGCACCGCAGCTGGTCAACATGGTGATCGGCGGCAAGACGCCGATCGTCGGTGCCGACGAGTTGAAGGGCCTGGGCTACGGCTTCGTGCTGTATGCCAATGCCGCGCTGCAGGGCGCCGTGGCCGGCATGCAGCGCGTGCTGGGGGTGCTGCAGCAGGCCGGCCGCGTCGACGAGGATCCGGCGCTGGTCGTGCCGTTCGCGGAGCGGCAGCGGTTGGTCGACAAGCCGCGCTGGGATGAACTGGAGCAGCGCTACGCGCCGTAGCGGCTCCGTCATGAATCGGTCAATTTTTGGCCGACATCCAAGCTGACTGTCGCGCAGGTGACGCGATTGGTCAGATGTCGGCGAAGATTTTCGTGATCCTGATAACGGTTCCAGCGTAATCAGTGCGTCCGGAGGCGGGCACGCAACCTGCGCTGCAGTCAGATGCGCCGCCGGCGTGTCGACGCCGAACTCACGGACCTCCCCGAAAAGCCGAACTGACCTATGAGGATTGCCGCACTGTGGGCCCAACGCGCGGAGAGCCTGCGCGCGACGGATGCCTTCGCCTCCCGCGCCATCGATGTCGAACAGTTCAGCGACACCGAATCGCTGCTGCAGGCGTGGCGGGACACGGAGTTCGACGCGATCCTGGTGCAGGCCGACACCGCGCTGAGCCGCGACTGGTTCGACGTGCTGCGCACCCGCGCCGCATCGCGCGCGCCAATCGTCGCGGTC
>NZ_JBFUGN010000003.1:0-32459 GCF_056402895.1 Rhizobacter sp. P3_B12
TGACCGGCTTGACGGGCGGGGGCGGTGGAGCGGGCGGCGTGGGCGGTGCCGGCGGCGCCATCAGGTTGACGAAGATCGGCGCGGCCTGCACGACGGCCTCGCGCACCGCGGGCACCTGCAGGATCGCCCAGCCGGCACCCAGGTGCAACGCGGCGATGCCGGCGACGACGGCACGCAGCTGCCCCGGCGACAGCCCGTCGGTGCGCACCGGCCGGCGGCTGAGCGGCGGCAACGGCGGATGCGTCGCGGAGACGGGAACGGCGGCCATGGTGGGGGTGGGTGCGGCGAGGGGCAACTTCAAACAACTTCAAAAACTTTAACATAAACAAGAATGATTCTCATTGTGTTGCGTTGAACGCGTTCGACTCGCAGGGGATGCAGTTCATTGCGTGAGGGTTCACGAGTGGGTCATCTGCACCGATTGAGATGTGCTTTCGAGCTTCCTAGACTGCGCCGCAGTCTCATCACTCCATCAGGACGTCCTGTCATGAAAATCCTTTGCAACGGGCTGTTGACCGTCGGGCTGTGCGTGCTCGCCGAGGCCGCTTTCGCCGGTCGCATCGCCGAGCCCTTCCCCAGGAACCCCTATAGCTATGTCGACGGCAATCCCCTCAGCTTCATCGACCCGAACGGCCTAGATCGCTGGGGCGTCGGGAGCGGTCTTGGCATCGTCTACACGCAGATGTCGCTGGGCCGCAGCGTCTACTACGATGCTGCCTCCGGCGAGTCGTTCGTCTTCGAGACACGCAACGCGGTCACAAGCAACTCCTTGCCGGGAGCTGCCGACCCCTACTCCGGGCTGGTGACGTTCTGTCAATCCGGACAGCTTGGTGATGCCTACGGCACGGCAAAGATGCGAACCACGGATCCTCGCTCCCGATGGATCCACGGAGGTGGAACCGGAACGGCCGATCCTTACTCGCCCCGGCAAGGATGGGTCCCGACCAATGGGTGCACGAGGGGGCAGAACGTGGATGTCGAAAGTTTGTGCACCAGCATCCAGCTCTTCAGGATGCGGTATCCCGAGGGCACGATCTTGTATCGCCGAGACTGAAGGAATGAACCGCAGATTCTTCCTGGCGGCACTGCAGATGGTGGCCTCGGTGATCATCATGCCGTCCTGGGCGGCACCCGCACCTGACCAAGGCTCGTGCCTGGCCGGCCTGTGCATTGAAGACAGGTCGGCCACCGAGCCCACCGTCGTCCGCCAGCTCGGCCATGGAGCGGTGAGCATTGGGGAAGCAGGGGCGCGAACTCACTGCTACGTCGACGCCAAAGCCGGTGTGTGGGCGGAGTTCGGCTTCGAGGACCATCCGTCGAGATGGAGCCGGCCGACACTCAACAGCATCATGCTGACCACCACACCGCTGTGCACTCCTGAAAATCAGCGGCGCGCACCGGATTTCGGGCGTCGGCTGGGAGGTATTGCCATCGGCTGGCCCGAAGCTGCTGTCGTTGAACGCCTGGGGCAACCGTTTCGCGTTGACGACCTGAAGGAGATGGATCGTCGCCATCACACCGTGATCGCACGGCGCAAGAGGTCCGACTTCGGCGAGATCGCCTATGTCTATGCCGACCCAGCCACGCTCAGGTTCCTCTTCGTCTTTCTCGAGAACGGCGTCGTCAAGACGCTCTGGTTCGCCGAGACGGAATGATGAGCGGCGAGGCATCGCCGATGGAACTGCTCTCGATCAAGGCAGAGCCCTTGTTCATGCAGAAGGCCGAGGGCGACAGCGTCCGTTTCTGCCGCTGAAACGGAAGCGGGCCGCACAAGGCGGCCCGTCAGAGGTGTCAGGAGCCCCGCCTTTCGGCAAGGCCCTGCAAGTCAGATCATCACTTCGCGACGATCACCTGGGCCTCGGTGCCGGCCTCGCGGCGCAGCATCACCAGGAACCCGGTCTGCGACGGCGACGCCGTCGCGCCGCCCACCGGCGTCAGCGTGTCCACGCGCTGGATGCGCAGGCTGCGCACGATGCCGCTGCTGTCGCCGTTGACCGCGTAGCGCGGCTTGGCCGGCGTGAAGGTCATCTTGTCGAACGCATCGGTCACGTTGCCGCTGTAGTAGTTGTCGTAGCCGATCGCGGTGAAGTCGAACTGCTGGTCCGGCGTCAGGCCCAGTGCCGCGAGCGGCACCGTCATGATCATGTTCGCCGAGTTGAAGTCCGCATCCGCGTAGTAGAAGGCGCCTCCCGCGCCGGTCGCCAGGTTCACGACGTTGATCAGGTTGATGCCGGTCGCACCGAACCCGCCCTGCTCCGCGTTGTAGACCGCGAAGTCCGGCACGCCGTCGCGGTCGACGTCGATGTCGACCTCGAAGCCCGCCGGGTAGTTCGGCGTCGCGCGCCGCCCGAAGCTGCTCAGCGCGAACTGCAGCGCCCCCGCATCGGCCACGTAGCGCACGCCGATCGCACGCATGTCGATGAACGCGAAGTTGTCGCCCGGCTTCGGCAGCTCGGCCGGGTCGGCCTTCTTGCTGGTGCCGGTGAGCGCGAAGATGTCGAACTCGCTGTCGGCCGCGCCGATGTTGCCCATCAGGATGATGCCGCCCGGCCAGTTCGGGCGCACCGCCGCCACCGCGAGGTTCTGCGCCGCCTTGCGCGGCAGGATGTGCCACGGCACGCTCAGCAGCTCGGTGCCGGCCGTGAGCGTCAGGTAGCCGTCGTACTCCGGTGCGTCGAACAGGTCGCCGCTGCCGCCTTGCGCGCCGGCCTCCAGCGTCCAGTCGGGCAGCTTGGCGGGGTTCACGCGCAGCTTCACGGTGATCGTCTGGCGGCCTCCCGCCGCGACCTTCACCGAGCTCGGCGCCGAGATCGTCACCGCGCCGCTGGCCTGGTCGTCGGCGAAGCGGAAGGCGCTCTTGATCGAGAAGGTCTTGGCCGTGGTGCCGAAGTTCTCGACCACCAGCTTCTTCTCGTACTCGGCCGGGGCCGACACCTCCTGCGCACCGAACGACAGCGCCGCCGACAGCGAGCCCGGCTCATAGGCGATGGCATTCAAGGCCAGCGCCTTGTTGACCCGCACCTCGCCCGCGCCGATGCGCGTGATCGGCGCCAGCACGCCCGGCAGCAGCGCCGGGTTGGTGTAGATCTGGTTCATCGCGCTGTTCATCAGCATCGCCTTGATCTGCAGCGGYGTGCGCGCCGGGTACTTGCCGATCAGGATCGCCGCGGAGCCCGCGATCATCGGCGTCGCGCCCGAGGTGCCGCCGAAGGCTTCCTCCTCGGTCCCGCCACCGGCCACCGCCGACACCGAGGCGCCGGGCGCGCCGATCTCGGGCTTGATGGTCTGGTAGCTGATGCTCGGGCCGCGCGCCGAGGTGCTGGCCATGCTGCCGATCAGCGGCACCTTGGTGCCGTCGCTGACCGTCACGTTGACCGGTGCCGCGATGTTGGCCTTGATCTTGTTCGACGTGGACTGCGTGATCACCAGCGTCGGCACGAAGTGGGTGCCGCCGCCGTTGCTGAACGACACCGCGTCGCCCGGGGCGACCAGGCCGAGCAGCACGCCGGTGGCACCGGCCGCGCCGGCCGCATCCACCTTCAGGCTGATCGAGCAGGCGCCGCGGTCGACCAGCGCCACCTTGCCGGCCGGGTTGGCCAGCAGCGCCTCGCCCGGGCAGGCGGTGCCGACGAACACCACGTCGCCGCTGAAGCCGCCGGCGATCGGCGCCCAGTCGACCGTCGCGGTGTTGCCGTAGGTGCCGGCGATCGAGGCCGGCGAGTTGATCTTCAGGCCGAAGGCGACGGCGCTCGGCACCTGCGTCTGCGCGACGCTGATGGCCCCCGGGGCGATCGACGGCGAGCTGACGATGTACGGCTTGTTCGCCGAGTTGCCGGCCGCGACTACCGCCACGATGCCGGCATCGACCGCGGTCGAGATGGCCTCGGTGGAGTCGTCGATGTTCTGGCCGTAGTCGGAGCCGAGCGACAGGTTCATCACGTCGACCGCGTCGGACGGGTCGCCGTCGCCGTTCGGGTCGATCGACCAGTCGATCGCCTTCAGGATCGCGACGCCGTTGCAGCTGGTCGCCACCGCGCTGCACACGCGCAGTGCCAGCAGCTGGGCGCCGGGGGCGACGCCCTTGTGGGTGCCGTCCAGGCTCTTGCCGCCGATGATGTCGGCGACGTGCGTGCCATGGCCCTGGAAGTCGATCGGGTTCGGGTCTTCGGTGCGCGGGCCGTTCGGCCACACGTCACCGACGAAGTCGAAGCCGCCGACCACCTTGCTGGTCGGGAAGACGCTCGGGTCGATGGTGGTGTTGCGCGGATCGCTCGGGTCGGTGCCGTAGGCCTTCAGGTAGGCCTCGGGCGTGCCGGCCCCACCCAGGTTGCGGTGCGTGTAGTCGATGCCCGAATCGAGCACCGCCACGCGCACCCCGGTGCCGTCGGCCCCGGCCTGCTGCGCCGCGGTGGCGCCGATGTACGGCACCGTCTCGGCGAGGCTCATCTCGTAGTGGTTGACGCGGCGCACCTTGGCGACGCCCGGCAGCGCGGCGATGGCCTTCAGCTGCGAGGCGTCGACGCGCACGGCGATGGCGTTGTGCGCCATGTGGACGCGGCCGAGTTCCTGGGCGCCGAGCGTGGAGAGGCTGGCCTGCAGCGCATCCTGGTGCGACAGCACGCTCTTGCGGTGCGCGGCCAGCGCCTCGCGCGTGGCCTGCGGCGCTTCGCGCAGCGTCTTCACGCTGAGCGTGCGTTCGGTGGTCGATGCGGCAACGGCGAGCTGCGCGGCGGCAGCGGCCACCGGCGCGTCGGTGAGCGTCACCCACACGTCGACCGAGCCGGTCGCCTTCGACAGGCGCGTATCGACCACGTCGACACGGCCACCGGGCAGCGCGGTCTGCTGCACGGTGCGCACCGGAGCGTCGGCAAGCGGCGCATCCGCGGCGGCCGAGGTATCGGGCGCACCGTCACTGCCGCTGCCGCCTCCGCCGCCGCAGGCGGCCAGGACGAGCGCGGCAACGACCGCCAGCCCGGACTTCCAGGAAATTCGGATAGACACGAGACACTCCTTGTGGGGCACGTCCACCCGATCCGTCCGACTGCCTGCAAGCAGGACCGGGACAGCGCAGTACACGGGTGCGTGCAACTGCGCTGTGCGTGGGGTTGATGGGAAGCTGGATGCTCGGTGGCGCAGCTTCGGTGTGTCAAGGCGTGACATTTCCTTCCCCCTAACCCTGGGGGGAGCGGAAAACCCTGGGTCGTCGGACCACATCGGAGGAGCTCCGGCGCGCGGGGGCGCAGGTATGCTCGCGCGGATGAAGACCCTCCTCCGCTGGCTCCTGCTCGCCGCCGCGTTGCTGCTGGTGGCCCACCTCTACCCCGGCGTCACGGTGACCAGCTTCGGCTCGGCGATGCTGGCCGCGCTGGTGCTGGGCCTGCTGAACGCGCTGCTGCGACCGATCCTGGTGCTGCTGACACTGCCGGTCACCGTGCTGACGCTCGGGCTGTTCCTGTTCGTGATCAACGCGCTGATGTTCTATTTCGCGGCGCAGCTGCTCAGCGGCCTGGCGGTCGCCGGCTTCTTCGCGGCCTTGATCGGGTCGTTGATCTACAGCTTGTGCGGGGTGGTGATCGATGCCGCTCTGGAGGCGGTCTTCAACTCTCGAGGCAACTGATTCAGAAGGTCAGGCCAGCCGGTTGCGAGTGAAGTCGTTCACCAGTTTGGCAAAGCCCTCGTCGCCGATGTCGTCCGGCCTGAATGTGACCGTTCGCGTCGTCGTCGGATTCTCGGTCGGAGCCGAGGTTGCTGACGCCGTGGTCTGCGCAGGCACTGTCGTGGCGGGGGCGGCAAGTTCGGACGTCAGGTCCGTCGACGTGGCAATGGTCGATTGACGAATCGTTGGCGGCGCAGCTGCCAAGGCCCGCCTGACCCCGGATACGCCGCCCGCAACGGCTCGACTTGCTCCATTCACGAGTTTCCAGCCGGGGGCCAGGACCAGATCGCGAGCCGGTTTGCCATCGAAGAGGTAGGTGCTCTTGCCGTACCGATCCGTGTTCTTCGACAGGCGATCAACGAATGACTGGATGGCCCTCTTCGCGCCGGTCGGCATGCGCCGTTCACGCAAGCGGTGAAATGCCTCGGCAGCGCAAATGGCCGCACCCCTCCGCTGCACCGCGAAGACCGGGCGCAGGTTCTTGGCAAGCGTGCTCTTGGCGGGACCGGCCCCACTCAGAGCGCCCAAGCTCCCTTTGAAGACCTTTGCAATGAATTTCAGACTCGGCATGGAAACCTCCGCAGGCAACGAAACGGCCAGGCCGCAGCCTTGCACCATGCAAACGCCCGTCGCCTTGAAACTCGTTCGCACGGGCCTTGAGTAACCAGCGAGCCACTCCGGTTCCACTGCCCCGCCTCTGACCTTCGTCAGGCGCCGGGCCTCGGGCACGTTGCCCTCCGAGGCCTGTCACAGCTGCGTGAGCAGATAGAGGCTGTGCTTGAGCTCGGCCATCTCGCTTTGCAGCCTGCCGGACGCCACCGGATCGAAGAAGTGGGACCACACCAGGTCGGCATGTGTCGAGACCAGCGGCCACACCGGTGACATGGTCCGGCCCTGCTCCTCGCACTTGACGCACTCCAGGTGATAGTGGAGATCGACTTCGTGGCACATCAGATCGTAGGCCTGAGGTTGACGGCACGTCAGCATCACGAAGAAGGCCTCCGGCAGCGATTCGTAGCGCGGTTCGTACGACTCGGGGGCTTGATAACCCTCGCGCCGATGCAGACCCGAGGGGGCCCTGTCGTCGGGTCGTTCAGGGGTCGAGTCAGCCCGGGCTTGCCGCGATCCATCGACTTTGCCCTTGGCCTCCAACTCGAACGTGCTGTCCAGGCGCTGTGCCTCGGCGTTGATCGCCGTCGAGGCCTCTGCGAAGGACGACCCGGCCGATACGATCTTGCGCAGCTTCGTCACAGCCGAACCCGCTGCATCGGCAGTCTTGCCGGCGGCCGAGCAACCTGCTTCGAGGGCCGCGCCGGCCGCCTTCGCGACGCCTTGGCCACACTCTTGCCAAACATTTCCCGCATCCCGAACCGCGTCCGTCACGGCTTCAAGCATCTTGTGCGCTTTGCTCCGGGCCTTCGCGAACGGTTGGCGGAAGTCGGCAAGTCTTGACGGCTTTCGGTCCGGCTCGACACCGTATGCGTCGGAAGGGCACTCGAATGTTCTCGGGGTGGTGAAGGTGCTCACACTGTGCATTGATGTCTCCCAACAAGTGGCTCAGGGACCGCATGCACGCCACGCTACGCGGCGCGCCCGACCCGCAGGGGTCGTCCCCGAGACCGTCTGAGTAACCACGGCGCCGAAGCCGTTCCAGGCCCGGCGCAGACGTTCGTCAGGTTGTTCGCAGCAGCTCCACCCCATCCGCCTTGAACATGGCCTTGACCCCCCGCACCGCCTGCCGGATGCGCGCCTCGTTCTCGATCAGCGCGAAGCGCACGTGGTCATCCCCGTGGTCGCCGAAGCCGATACCGGGCGACACCGAGACCTTGGCCTTCGCGAGCATCTGCTTGGCGAACTCCAGCGAGCCGAGCGCGCGGTACGGCTCGGGGATGCGCGCCCAGATGTACATCGAGGCCTTCGGCGACTCGACCATCCAGCCGGCCTCGTGCAGGCCCTTCACCAGCACGTCGCGGCGGCGCTGGTACTGCGCGGCGATGTCCTTCACGCACTGCTGGTCGCCCTCCAGCGCTGCGATCGCCGCCACCTGCAGCGGCGTGAAGGTGCCGTAGTCGTGGTACGCCTTGATGCGCGCGAGGGCCGCCACCAGGTCGCGGTTGCCGACCATGAAGCCGACGCGCCAGCCGGCCATGTTGTAGCTCTTCGACAGCGTGAAGAACTCGACCGCGATCTCCTTGGCGCCCGGCACCTGCATGATCGACGGCGCCTTCCAGCCGTCGAACACGATGTCGGCGTAGGCCAGGTCGTGCACCACGAAGATGTCGTGCTTGCGCGCGAGCGCCACCACGCGCTCGAAGAAATCGAGCTCGACGCACTGCGCCGTCGGGTTGCTCGGGAAGCCCAGCACCATCATCTTCGGCTTCGGGTAGCTGCCGCGGATCGCGCGCTCCAGCTCGGCGAAGAAGTCGACGCCCGGCACCAGCGGCACCGAGCGGATGTCGGCCCCGGCGATCACCGCGCCGTAGATGTGGATCGGGTAGCTCGGGTCGGGCACCAGCACGGTGTCGCCGCGGTCCAGCGTCGCGAGCATCAGGTGCGACAGGCCCTCCTTCGAGCMGATCGTCACGATGGCCTCGCTGTCGGGATCGATCGCGACGCCGTAGCGGTCCTGGTACCAGTGCGAGATCGCGCGGCGCAGGCGCGGAATGCCCTTCGACGTGGAGTAGCCGTGCGTGTCGGGCCGCTGCGCCACCTCGGCGAGCTTCGCGACGATGTGCGCCGGCGTGGCACCGTCAGGGTTGCCCATGCTCATGTCGATGATGTCTTCGCCGCGCCGTCGCGCAGCGGCGCGCAGCTCGGCAGTGATGTTGAAGACGTAGGGGGGAAGGCGGTCGATGCGCGCAAAGCGGCGCTGGCCTGCAGACGAGGACATGGAGGAAGACTTTCACGTGAGCGCCCGGAACCGTCCGAGCGACGTGAGCCGCGTGAGGCGGCCCGGCGGGGATGGTAACCGGGCCGGGTGCGACATCGCGCGGCGATCCCTAGTAGATGCCGCGATGTTTCAGGCTTTCCATCGCTGCCTCTCGCCTCTCCTGCAAATCTACGATTTCAGTGCGCATGTTGCGCAACACGCGCTCAAGCCGTGGCTTGCTGAATTCACGCCGATCCGCTGCCGCCGCACTCATCTCATTCAGCGCTTCCCGGAAAGGCTTGATGCATTTTCGGATTGCGCGGTTCTCGCCAATCAACTCGATGTACGCGAGAAGGGCCTTGAGCGCACTCTTCGGTCCTTTGCCTTCTTCACCCATGAGTTTCTCGGCGCAATCGAGACCGCGAATCAGCAACGCGGTCGCAGGCTGGTTGGCGAAGGCTTTTCGGGTTGTCCGGGTGATGTTGTATGGGTGCTGCCCAGCGTAGAGCCTCACTCCGGTGCAAGTTCGCGCGTTCTCTCTGGATTTCTGCATGTTCCCGGCCGCATCATTTCGATGCTCTGTTTCCTTCGGCAACCTGTCTCGTTTCGAAGTCGCCCAAAACACTTTCCTCAGCATGCTTGCTCCTCAGCCCGCCAGCACAGACCCACGTCCGTCACGTCCGTCACGTCCCTGAGTAACAGCACCCCTCCCCCGAGTTCCCTGACCGCAACCGGGCCTTCAACGCCGGCGCGGCTTCACACCAGCGTTGTCGGTTCGCACATCCGCCCCCCGCACCTCGAACCTCACCATCTGCAGCAGCACTCCATCGCGCCCCGTCAGCTTCAGCTCATGCCGCCCCGGCCACGGCGCCCAGTGCAGCCGCTCGCCCTGCCCCAGCGCCTTGCCGTCCATCCACCAGGTGCCGGCCTCGCCTTCCAGCACGATGCGCTGCGCGGCGGGCGGCATGTCGGGGTCGATCGCGAAGATGCTGCCGTCGCGCGGGCTGGCGATGCCGAAGCGCTGCGCGCCGCGCACCTGCCTGCTCGCGCTCCACAGCGCCTGCTCGGTGCCAGCGACGAACACGTCGTCGCGCGCCGCCTCGCGCTGGTCGTCGAAGCGGATCGCCATCGGCACCACGCCCGCCGGCACTGCCGGCCGCTTCGACGGCGCGCCGTCATGCAGCACGCGCACCAGCGCTTGCCACACCGGCGCGGCGCCGCTGACACCGCTCACGTCGTGCATCGCCTCGCCGCTCGCGTTGCCGACCCACACGCCGACGGTGTAGCGGTCGGTGTAGCCGACGCACCAGTTGTCGCGCATGTCCTTGCTGGTGCCGGTCTTCACCGCGGCGAAACCCTTCGTGACCAGGCTGCTGTCCAGCCCGAAGGTGCGGGCACGCGCCGCGTTGTCAGCCAGGATGTCGGTGACGAGCCAGCTGGCGGCCGCACTCGCCACGCGCTTCGGCACCGCCGCCGCACCGTGCAACGTGGGTGGCGAGAACAGCCCGCCATTCGCCAGCGCCCGGTACGCGTTCGTCAGCGCCAGCAGGCTCACATCTGCGCTGCCGAGCGCCAGCGAATGCCCGTAGAAGCCGCCGCTCTCGGGCAGCGCCAGGCCCAGCGCGTTCAGCCGTTCGACCAGCGCATCGGGCCCGAGCATCGCACCCACCCGCACCGCCGGCACGTTCAGGCTCGCACCGAGCGCGGTGCGCGCGCTGACCCAGCCCTTGAACGCATGGTCGTAGTTCTGCGGCAGGTACAGGCCGTTGGTCGTCGCGAGCTGCGCGGGCGAATCGTCGAGCAGGCTGGCCGGCGTGATCAGCCGGCGCTCGAAGGCCAGTTCGTAGACGAAGGGCTTCAGCGTCGAGCCCGGCTGGCGTCGCGCCAGCACGCCGTCGACCTGCGCCGCATCCGAGAAACTGCCGCTGGAGCCGACCCAGGCCCGCACCTCGCCACTCGCGTTGTCGAGCACGACGATCGCGCCGTCTTCGACGTTGCGGCCCGACAGCTCGGCCAGCTGCCGCCGCAGCGTGCCGACGGCGAAACGCTGCAGCCGCGCATCGAGCGTCGTGCGCTGCACCATCGCTTGCGTCGACCCCTCACCCACCACCTGCCGCGCGAAATGCGGCGCGAGCTGCTCGCCGAGCGGCATGCCGCCCTGGCGCAGCAGCGCGGTCTGCGCGAGCGCGGTGACGCCCTTGCAATCGAGCTTCTGCAGCTGCAACACACCGCA
Source organism: Rhizobacter sp. P3_B12 (assembly GCF_056402895.1). Taxonomy (NCBI): domain Bacteria; kingdom Pseudomonadati; phylum Pseudomonadota; class Betaproteobacteria; order Burkholderiales; family Sphaerotilaceae; genus Rhizobacter; species Rhizobacter sp. P3_B12. Next base: position 10,759 of record NZ_JBFUGN010000003.1, read on the forward strand.
GGCGCGCTGCGCGACGACGGCCGGCGTCGCGTTCGGCCCGCGCAACAGCGCTGCCGCGATCGCCGACTCGTCGACATCCAGCCCGCCAGGGTGCTTRCCGAACAGCGTCTGCGACAGCGCATCGATGCCGACCACCTCGCCGCGGAACGCGACCCGGTTCAGGTAGGCCTCGAGGATCTCGCTCTTCTTCCAGCGCGCATCGAGCCGCGTCGCGGTGACGGCCTGGCCGAGCTTCTGCGCGACACTGCGCCCGCCGACCGGCCGCGCCAGGTCGTCGTCGAGCAGGCCGGCCAGCTGCATCGTCAGCGTCGATGCGCCGCGCGTGCGGGTGTTCCACACGTTGGCCCACGCGCTCTTCGCGACCGCACCCCAGTCGATGCCGCTGTGCTCGTAGAAGCGCCGATCCTCGCTGAGTACGATGGCCTGCAGCAGTGCGGGCGAAACCTCCTGCAGCGGCACCCAGGCCAGCCGGCGCGCGCTCTTGTCGACGCGCACCGTCTGCAGCGGCGTGYCGTCGCGGGCGAGCAGCGTCACGTCGGACGGCTTCCACGCCGACTTCACGTCGTTGAAAGTCGGCAGCGCCTGCGCCGTCGTCGCTGCGAGCAGCAACAGTGAAGCGCAGGCCACCCACTTCACGGCGCGACCTCGATCGCCGCGTTCGGCAGCTCCCCGAAACTCTCCGGCGCGTACATCGCCTCGACGCGCGTCGGCGGCAGCGCAAAGCGGCCGGGGTTGTTCAGCCGCACGGTGTACTCGATCACATGCTTGCCGCGCGGCAGGTAGTCGAAGTAGCTGCGGAAGGCCTCGAAGCTGCGTTCCTCGAAGACGGGCCACGCCCCCTGTCGCTTCTCGCCCTGCGTCGCGATCGCGCTGTCGCGGCCGAGGCCCGAGCCGAGCAGCGTCGCGCCACCCGGCACCGGGTCGCTGACCACCACCCAGGTCATGTCCGACTGCGCGTCCACCTCGACCCGCACCCGCAGCACATCGCCGCGCGACCACTTGGATTTGTCCTTCTGCTCGACCGCGGTGACCGTGCGAGCGAGGCTGTAGCCGGCGCGGATCGGCTCCTTCAGCGGGATCGCCGCGAGGCTCTGCACCGTGAGCCACGGCTTGCCCGAGCCCTCCTGCGACACGCTCAGCGTGCCGGCCGCCTCGGGCCACGGCAGTTTCACGCTGCCGCCGTCGGCCGACTTGCCCCAGTCGATCGCGACCGTCGCACCCCCGGTGCCGGCCACCGTGCGCCCGGCCACCTTCGCCGATTCGAACTTCGCCGAGAACTTGTCGAGCGCCAGCGAGCCCCACAGGTTGGCCGTCGTCGTGAGCCAGGCGCCGCCGCGCTGCCGGCCGAGGCTGCCGACCACCATGCGCGGCAGGTCGTCGCGCCAGGCCGGGTCGTCGAGCACCGCGAGGATCAGCCGCGCCGCATTGGCATCGGCGCTGTCCATCAGCCACCACCAGAAGTCGTCGCCCTCGTTGCTGAAGCGCAGCGTCGTGCCGGCATAGGTCAGCCGGCTGCGCAGGATCTGCTGCACTTCGTCCAGCCGCTTGGCCTGCTCGGGCACGCCCTGCACGCGGCGCAGGATGCCGAGCCAGTCGATCACCGCCGCGGTCGGCCACTGGTTCGGCGTGAGGTTCACCGAGCCGAGCATCTTCGGCTGCGCGCGGCCGTAGCGCGACAGGGCCTCGATCGCGGCGAGCTTGCGCACGTCCAGGTCGGCCCGCGGCGACCAGAACTTGCGCTCGATGCGGCCCTCGACGAACGCGGTCAGCCCGTCCAGCATGCTGTCGCGCGCGGCCGGCGGCAGCTCGAAGCCGGCCTCGTTCGTCGCGGCGAGCACGTAGGCGGTGAGCCGGTCGCTGCCGCGCGGGCCATCTTCGGCGCGCGGCGGGAAGTAGCTCGCGAGCCCGTCGCTGTCGAGGTAGGTCGGCAGCGCGTTCGCGACGCCGGCCCACAACTTCGCGTCCTTCAGGCCCACCGACTTCGAGGTCTTCTGCTCGAGGCAGATGAACGGGTAGGTCTCGAAGTAGCGGCGGATGCCGGGCAGCGCGCCGGTCAGCTTCGGCTGCACGCCGACGTTCAGGCCGCCGCGCTTGGTGCCGCTCGCCGGCAGCGCATCGGCCGGCGCAGCGACCGGTAGCGTGAACGGGCCGTCGAGCTGCGACAGCGTCGCCTGCAGCACGCGCACCGGCACCGCGGCGCTGACGAGCTGCGTGAGCTTCAGGCGGTCCCTCGCCTTGTCGCTGCCGGCGAGCTCCTCGGCACCGGCCTCCCACGCGATGCTGAACACCTCGGCCGGCACGTCGACCGGCCAGCTCAGCTCCTTCGCGCCGCCGGCCGGCAGCACCGCCTCCTGCGGCGGCAGCTCGATCGGCGTGCGCACGATGTCGGCGCCGCGCTCGCCGCCGCTGTTCGCTGTGCCGGCGAGCGTGGCCCGCACCTTCATCTCGTGCGTGGTGGTGTTGCGCAGCGTCAGCATCGCGCTGAACCGGTCGCCGTCGCGCACCAGCGGCGGCAGGCCCGACAACACCTGCAAGTCCTGCGTCACGCGGATGCTGGTGCTGCCGCTGCCGAACTGCTGCACGCCGGCATCGGCCACCGCGACCAGCCGGAAGCTGGTCAGCGAATCGTTCAGCGGCACCTCGACCACCGCCTCGCCGTTGGCGTCCAGCGCCACCTGGGCCTTCCACAGCAGCAGCGTGTCGAACAGCTCGCGCGTCGCGTTCTTGCCGCCACCGCCGCCGGCCGCCACCGCCTTGCGGCCGTAGTGGCGCCGGCCGATGATCTCGCTCTGCCCGGTGGCGGTCTCCACGCCGAGCGCGCGCGGCTTCAGCATCGCGCCGAGCAGGTCCCACGAATCGTTCGGGCGCAGTGCCAGCAGGCCCTCGTCGACGGCGGCGAACGCCACCTCGGCATTGGCGAGCGGCTTGCCGTCGTGCAGCACCTTGATGCGCGCCTTCGCGGTCTGGCGCACCGCGTACTGCGGCTTGTCGGCCGTCACGCTCACGTCCAGCCGGTGCTCCTGCACGCCCACCTTCAGCGCCGCGATGCCGAGCTTGAAGGCCGGCTTCGACAGGTCGACCATCGCGGTCGGCGCCTGGTACTCGCGGCCCTCGTACCAGAACGAGCGCACCCAGTTCAGCGGCTCCTTCCAGCCCCAGCTGAAGAACGAATACCACGGCACCTCGCGGATGCGCCCGCGCAGCACCAGCACGTCGACATACACGTTCGGGCCCCAGGATTTCTCGATCTTCAGCTCGACCGTCGGGTCGTCGCCGCGCAGCGTCAGCACGCGCGTCGCGATCACGCCCTCGCGCTCGACGCTGACCAGCGCGGTCGCCTCGCGGAACGGCATGCGCACCTGCAGCCGCGCGGTCTCGCCGGGCTCGTAGCTCTTCTTCTCGGGCAGCACGTCGATGCGGTCGTCGTTGTCCTGCGCGAACCACAGCTCGCCCTGCTTCGTGACCCACACGCTGGCGGCCGATTCGGCGACATTGCCCGCCTTGTCGCTCGCCTTCGCGATCAGCTCGACCTGGCCGGCGTTCTCGAGCGCCGCATCGCACAGCAGCAGGCCGCGGTCGTCGGTGCTGCCGCTGCACACGGTGCCGAGCTCCTTGACCTCGGTGCGGTTGTCGTAGGCGTAGAAGCCGCCGACCATGCGCTTGCGCGTGCTGATCACCTGCGACAGCCGGCCCCGCACCTCGACCGCCTGGCCCTTCAGCGGCTTGCCGGCGGTGTCCAGCGCCAGCACCTGCAGCTTCACCTGGCCCCGCGCGCTCGCCCACGAGCCGGTCTTCACCCCCAGCACGACGGCGCTCGGCCACAGCGCGACGGTGGTCGACGCGGTCTGCACCTCGCCGTTCGGATCGTTGAAGGTGACCTCGGTGACGAGCTCGCTCGGCCGCTTGATCGCGGGCAGGTCTTTCAGCGTGGCGCTGGCGGCGCCGTCGCGGTCGGTCGTCAGCGGCAGCTTGTCGGCGACCACCTTGCCGCTCGATTCGGGCGTGCCCTCGTCACCGTCGTCACCGCGCGCGGCCTGCTTCGGGTCGCGCGGCGGCTCGAAGCTGAACTCGTCGTAGCCCGCGAAGCCGCTCGCGCGGCTGCGCAGCAAGGCCGTCAGCCGGGCCGGCGCCTGCGCCATCCCGCCGCCGGCGAAGTAGTTCAGCTGCACGCCGATCGGCAGCTCCTTCGGCGCGACCGGCACCTCCTTCGGCCCGCTGACGCGCGCATCGACCAGCGGCAGCCGGAACTCCTCGACGCGGAAGCTGCCGGCCGACCAGCCGCTGCGCTCGCGGTCACCGCCGCCTTCGCGCTCCAGCGTCACGTCGTAGACGCCGAGCTTGGCGGCCGGCGGGATGTTCCAGCTCGAGGCCGCGCTGCGCGTGCCGTTCCAGCTCAAGGGCAGCGTCACTTCCTGCCCGCTGCCCTGGTGCACGATCTTCAGCCGCGTCGGCAGCCGCTCGGCCGGCACCGCGGCCAGGCCGCTGCTGGTCTCGCGGCGCATGAAGTGCTTCATCGACACCGTCTCGCCGGCGCGCAGCAGCGTGCGGTCGAACACCGTGTGCGCCTGCACGTCGGGCTGCGCATCGTGGCTGGTCGGGAAGCTGAAGCGCCAGGTCTCGATGCCCTTCTGCCAGCTGCTGAAGACGAAGGCGGTGTCGGTCAGGCCCTTCGGCGTCGGCTTGCGCGCGGTGACGAAGAAGCCGCTGTCGGCCGGGCACTCGCCGGCCCGCTCCAGCACCTGGTCGATGCGGGCCAGGCCGTTCGCATCGGTGCGGCCGGCCCACAGCCGCTGGCCACGGCAGTCGTTGACCGCAATGTCGGCGTCGGCCACCGGCTTGCCGCGGTCGAGCGTCGTGACCCAGACCACGCTGTTCTCGCGGCCGAGCTTGAAGTGCACGCCGAGGTTGGTGACCAGCACGCCGGCGCGCACGTACATCGGCGCCTTCTTGTCGAGCAGGGCTTCGCCGAGGCGGCGCGATTCGATCTCGACCACGTGGTAGCCGGGGTCGGGGATCGGGATGCCGACCACCTCGAACGGCCGCGGGTCGCCGCCGACGAGCTGCGGCAGGTCCATGCGCTTCACGTCGGCGCCGCCGTTCAGCAGCGACAGCTCGCGGGTCTCGACGACGCGCTCGTGGCGCACTTCCTTGCTGCGACCCTTGCCGTCGACGACGCGCTCGGTCTCGTAGTGCTGCGATGCCGGCAGGCCGGCCTCCTTCGCGGTGAGGCGGCTCTCGTGGTAGCGGGCGACGCGGGCATACCACTGCAGGATGTCGGCATCGGTGCGCAGCGTCTTGATGCGCACCGCGCCGCCGCCCGCGGCCGGCCGCAGGTCGCCCTGCACATGGCGCAGCGTGACCGGCAGCATCGCATCGGCATTCAGCTCGACGACGCCGAACGGTGCGGCGGCGAACTTCGCGATCGGCGGCGCGTCGCCGGTCGCGACCTTCAGCGGGAAGCTCGCGGCATTCGCGAGCGCGCGGCCCGAGCTGTCCTTCAGGTTGCGCGGCAGCTCGATCGTGAAGGCGCTGCGCTCGGGCAGCGGCATCGGGAAGCGCAGGCTGTCGACCTCGGCCGCCTTGTCGTCGGCATCGAACTCCGGCGCGATCGCCTTGCCCGAGGCCGGCTGCAGCCGGACCGCCGCCGCCAGCTCGCGCGGCAGCTGCGACGAGAAGCGCAGCGTCAGCGGGCGGATCGGCAGGCACGGTGCCTCGGCACGCTCGCGCTCGCAGCTGAACTCGGCGGTGAAGGCCTTGCGCACGCGGAAGTTCAGGCGCTGCTCGGTGCGCGTGACGATCTTCGGGTTGGCCTGCGCCGCGATGCCGGCGCCCCAGACCAGGCGCAACGCGGCGTCGGGCGGCAGCGGGCGCTGGCAGGTCAGCACGACGATGCGCTCGGCCTGCTTCTCGAGCTGGCGCGCCTTYAGGATCTCGTCGCGGACCGCGCCCGTCACCACCCGCACCGGCATGCGTTCGCCGATGCCGTCGACCTCGCAGGCCGCATGGGCGGCCACGGTGGCCTCGACGGCCGGGCCGGTCAGCCGCAGCACGAAATGCTGGTCTTCCTCGACCAGGTTGCCGGCGTACGGCTGGGTCGATTCGATGGCCGGGCCGCCGGTGCTGAACGTGAACTCGCTGCCGCCGGTCAGCGCGCCGTTCAGCGGCTTCCAGTCGGACTTCGCCTTCAGCGTGCAGCGCGTGCCGGGCGGCAACGCCTCGCGGAAGTCATACAGCCAGACGCGGTCGTTGGCCCAGCGGCCCGAGCCGGCGCGCGTGGCACCTTCGCACACCACGCCGAGCGGATCGGGCAGCCGCAGGTCGCCGAACGGCACCACCGCCTCGGAGAACTTCACCGTGACCTGGCGCACCTGCGCGACCTCGCCCTGCGGGCTGATCGACGTGATGGTGGCGGCGCGGGCCGGGCCGGGCGCTGCAGCCAGCACGGCAAGCAGCGCGAACGTGGCGGCGCCGAGGGCCCGGGCGATGGATCGTGGCATGCCGTCTCCTCCAGAAGTGCCGGGAGGATAAGCCACGCCGTGGCCGATTCCGATGGGGTCCGGTGGAGCTCAGCCTTCCTGGCGGCGTTCTTCTTCCATCTGGCGGCGGCGCTGGCCTTCGAGCTCGCGCAGCCGCGCATCGATGATCGATGCGTCGATGAAATCGACCTTGCCGCCCGGCGTGCGGGCCAGCCGCTGGCCGGCGCGCAGGCGGTCGACGGCGCCGGTCAGGTCGCCCACCGCATAGTGCGATTCGGCTTCGGCGCGCAGCGAACGCAGCTGCTGGCCGAGCTGCTCCCAGGTGCGGCTGAGCTGCTGCCAGGCGAGCGCGTCGCTCGGGTGCAGCGTGGTCCAGGTCTGCAGGTCGTCGGCGCTGCGCTTGACGGCCGGGTCGGTCTTCGGCGACGCCAGCGCCACCTGCGCCTGCAGCAGCAGCACCGCGCGCGACGGCGTGGCGCCGGCCTCGAGGTACGGCTTCAGCACCTGGCCGGCGCGCGCGCCGTCGCCACGCTCGGCCAGCGACTGCGCCTGCAGCATCACGACCTCGCGCTCGGCGACGGCATCGCTGCGCGGGCTGCCGCGCACCACGCCGAGCGCCACCTTCAGCGCCGCATCGGCGCGGGTCCAGTCGTGCAGCAGCGTCGACGCGAGCGCGCTCGCATAGGCGGCGTTCAGGCGATCGGCCACGCTGGCATCGGGCGCCACGCTGTCCTGCGACTGCCAGCGGCGCAGCGCGTCGATGCGGGTGTCCATCAGCACGCGGGCGCGCGCCTGCGCGGCCACGTGGGCGAGCACGCTGACCGGCGCCACCGGCGCGGCCGTGCCCAGGCGCTGGCGGGCGTCGCCGATGCGCTCGGTGGTGATCGGGTGGGTGCGCAGGTACGGGAAGCCACCGCTGTCGTTCAGGTGCGAGGCCTGGTCGAGCTTCTCGAACATCGCCGCCATGCCGCCGGGCGCGAAGCCGGCGCCGGTGAGCACGTTGAAGCCGACGCGGTCGGCCTCGCGCTCCATGTCGCGCGAGAAGTTCAGCTGGCCCTGCACCGACGCGGCCTGCGAGCCGGTGAAGATCGCGTTGGCGCCGTCGACGCGGTTGCTGCGGGTCGCGGCGATCACGCCGAGGATCATGCCGGCCAGGCCGATCAGCGACTGGCGCCGGCTGTTGACCATGCCGCGCGCGATGTGGCGCTGCGTGACGTGCGACATCTCGTGCGCGAGCACCGAGGCGAGTTCGTCGCGCGTGGCGGTCATCGCGATCAGGCCCAGGTGCACGCCGACGTAGCCGCCGGGCAGCGCGAACGCGTTGACGGTCTTGTCGCGCACCAGGAACGGCTCCCAGGCGAAGCGCTGGTCGGTCTCGGCACCGATGTTGCCCTGGGCGCGCGAGGCCGCCACCAGCGGCTGCCAGATCGATTGCAGGTACTCGACGAGGACGGGGTCGTCGAGGTAGTCGGGATCCTGTCGGATCGCCCGCATGATCTGGTCGCCCAGCCGGCGCTCGGTGCCGACGCTCAGGTCGTCGGAGATCGAATCGCCGAGCGCGGGCAGCGCGTTCTGCGTGGCCGGTGGGGGGGTGTCCTGCGCACGCACCCCGGCGCTGCCGATGAGCAGGGCCAGCGCGCACAGCGATGCGGTGAGGCGGGTGGAGCGTGAACGTGTCATCCGGTGGGGCACGAAGGCGAGGAGCGGCCGATCGCTATGATGCCAGCGCCACGTTGCCCGGATGTTTCCCTTCATGTCCAAGCCCCTTCCCCCAGCACAGTCCCAGCCCGCGAGCGGCCTGACCCATTTCGACGCGCAGGGGCAGGCGCACATGGTCGACGTGTCGGGCAAGGCCGAGACGCACCGCATCGCGCGCGCCGCCGGCGTGATCCGCATGCAGCCGGCCACGCTCGCGCTGATCCAGGGCGGCACGGCCAAGAAGGGCGACGTGATCGGCATCGCCCGCATCGCCGCCATCCAGGCCAGCAAGCGGACCGCCGAGCTCATCCCGCTGTGCCATCCGCTGCCGATCACCAAGGTCGCGGTGGAGTTCGAGATCGACGCGGCGGCGAGCCTGGTGCGCTGTACCGCGCAGGTCGAGACGCTCGGGCGCACCGGCGTCGAGATGGAGGCGCTGACGGCGGTGCAGGTCGGGCTGCTGACCGTCTACGACATGTGCAAGGCGGTCGACCGCGGGATGGTGATGGGGGAGATCCGGGTGCTGGAGAAGCACGGGGGGAAGTCGGGGGATTGGGTGGCGGCTGCTTGAGCCGGCGTCAGAAGTCGCGCCAGCGGCTGATCAGCCCGCCCTTCTTGGAACGGATCATCAGCGCGCGAGGTGCGCGAAACCGCACCAATCGGGCATACAGCCACACGTACAGCACGCAGAAGATCGCCGCGACGATCTGCAGTGCGAGGGTGTGGCGCCACAGCAGCGATGCCGGCAGGACGGCGAAGCTCGACAGCGCCCACAGATAGGGCGCTGTCAGGCTGTTGCGCAGCGTGAGGCTGGCGGCCTCCTGGCGCCCGACGGCCCAACGCACCAGCCGGCGAAAGATCAGCGTGTGCAGATGCAGGCCGTCCGGCAGGCCGGGGCTCGTGCCGCGCAGGAAACGTCGGCGCCACACCGAGAACACGGTCTCGAACACCGGGTACACGAACAGCACCAGCGCGTACCAGGCCGACACCTGCGGGTGCCGCGCCACCAGCAGGATCACCAGCACCGCCAGCAGATAGCCGACGAAATACGCGCCGCCGTCGCCCAGGAAGATCAGCCCGCGTGGCCAGTTCCAGACGAGGAATCCGACCAGGGCGCCGGTGGCGGCCAGCGCGGTGGCGACGATCAGCGGATCCCCCACCTGCAGGCCCACGTAAGCCAGCGACAGGAACATCGCGCTGGCCACCACGGCCGCCAGTCCGTTATAGCCATCAATGATGTTGATCGCGTTGGCCAGTCCGCCGACGGCCATCGTGCTCAGCAGCAGGCTCACGGCGTTATAGAGCAGCAGGGCATCGAGAAAGCCGATATCGACGCGCCGTACTTCCGCGCCGAGCCAGAAGAACGCGATGGCACCGCTCAGCATGGTCGCGAGCAGGCGCGGCAGCACGCCGACGCGCTTGGTCATGTCTTCGGCCAGGCCGGTCAGCAGCGCCGGCGCACCGGCCAGCAGCAGCAACGAAAAACTGCCCACCAACGCCGGAGCAGTGGCCGTCATCAACAGTGCCAGCCCGAGCATCGCCACCAGCAAGGCCAGGCCTCCGACGCGCGGCGTCGACACGGCGTGGAACTTCTGCACGCCGGTCCGGGTGTCGTCCCAAGGCAAGGATCCATGCCGACGCGAGACCCGGATAATGAGCCCGGATATGACGAATGAAATCAACAGCGCAACGACGAAACTGGTCATGGGTTTTGCGGGAAGGCGCAGCAGGGCGGCGAGCGCACGCGCTACGGTAGCAGAAGCTCATGGGCCCGGGCCGCGCGTGCCGCACCGATCCGGCGAATGACGCTCCCGGCATGATCCGCCACATCGCGAAGGCCAATGCGATCCTGCTGTTCCAGTACGCGGCGGGGGCGCTGGTGCCGCTGCTGCTCGTGCCCCACATCGTGCGCTCAATCGGTCTGGCGAACTATGGCCACCTGGCAGTGGCCCTCGCGTGGGCAGGCTTCGGAGGGCTCATCACGCAGTACGCATTCCAGCTGACTGGCCCGCAGCGCCTGGCCGGCGACCCGTCCGCGACGGACACGATCCTGGCCGATGTCGTGGTGGGCAAGGCCACTCTGCTGGCCGTCGTGCTGCCGCTGATGGTGCTCGTGGCCGCCACGCAGGCCCCTCCCGGCGCCGCTGGCACCGGGAGCTGGCTCGTGCTGCTGCTGGTCCCGATCGGTGCAGCGGCCAATGCGAGCTGGTTTCTGCAGTTCCAGGGACGCTTCCTCCGGGTTGCGCTCGCCGCCATCGTGGGCTCGTGCGGGGCGCTGGCGCTCGGGTGGTGGGGGGTCGTCGGCAACGGCACCGTATCGGTGGTGGCCGCCGCCGTGTCGTTGTCGTTCGGAGGCGTGTTCGTCGGCCTGGTCACCTTGTGCTCGGCCTGGCGGCTCGCCGGCCTGCGGCGCGACACCGTACGCAACAGCCGCCCGTTGCCGCTGCTGCGAGAGGACTGGCCGCTGTTCGCTTCCCAACTGGCCTCCGCGTTGTACACCGTGGCGGGCCCGATCCTGATCAACCAGGTGGCCGGTGCGTCGTCGGCCGGCAGCTACAGCGCCGTCGAGCGTGTGGTCAACGCGCTGGCGGCGGCATGCCAGCTGACCTACGTCGCCGCCTACCCGCGCCTGGCCAGCAGCTACGTCAACGACCGGCGCGCCTATTGGCGCCTGCTTACCCAGCTCATCGGGGCTCATCTCGCGGCGACAACGCTGCTGGCCGGCATCATATGGACTTGCCGCGAGCCGTTGTCGGCGTTCATCTTCGGCACGACAGCCGAGGACACGCGGTCCTTGCTGGCCTGGGGCCTCGGGTGGCTGGTGGTCGGCATATTCGGTCCGGCATTGACGGGATACCTGACCTTGAGCCATCGCAAGCCGAAGGTGATGTCGCTGAACCTCGCAGTCCTCGGCATCTGTGTCCTGGTCGGCATTCCCGCCATCGCGGCATTCGGACCCACCGGCTGGATGGCCACCCTGGTCTGCTCGCAGCTCGTCGTGCTGATGGTCGGAATCCACTACTGGCGGTCGCGAGACGAAGCGCAGGAGACCTGACATGTGCGGCATCGCCGGATTCATCGACCTCTCGCGGGCCACGGAGGCTGCCGAAAGCACCTTGCGCGAGATGCTGGCCCGCATCGCGCATCGCGGACCCGACGACAGCGGAACCTGGCTGCACGACGGCGTCGCGATCGGGCACCTGAGACTGGCGATCGTCGACACCTCGCCCTCCGGCCACCAGCCGATGCTCAGCACCAGCGGGCGCTACGTGCTGGCCTTCAACGGCGAGATCTACAACCACGCCAGCCTGCGCAACGAACTCGTCGCACGCGGCGCGGTGTTCAAGGGCCACTCCGACACCGAAGTCCTGCTGGCGCTGATCGAGGAGCAGGGGCTCGCCGCTGCGTTGACCCGCTGCGTCGGCATGTTCGCGATCGCCTTGTGGGACCGGCAGCAGCGGCGGCTGGCGTTGGCGCGAGACCGGTTCGGCGAGAAGCCGATCTACTACACCCGCCAACACAACAGCTTCCTGTTCGCGTCCGAGTTGAAGGCGTTGGCGGCCCATCCATCGTTCGAGCGGCGCTTGAACCTGCATGCGGTGGCCCAGCTGATGCGCTTCGGCTACATCGCCGCGCCGCACAGCATCTATGAGAACGTGCACAAGCTGGAACCGGCGGCCATCCTGCAGCTGGACATCGACGCAGCCTCGGCTGCACCGACCTTCCATCACTACTGGCGTGCCGAGGACGCTTTCGCGCAGGGCCTGGCAAAGCCCTTCGAGGGCAGCTTCGAGGACGCGGTCGGCGCACTGGACACCCTGCTTCGGAATGCCGTGAAGGGACAGATGCAGGCGGACGTTCCGCTCGGCGCGATGCTGTCCGGCGGCATCGACTCCTCGACCATCGTGGCGCTGATGCAGGCGCAGTCCGCCACGCCGATCCGGACGTACTGCATCGGTTTCGACTCGCCCGCCTCGGACGAGGCCCCGCACGCGCGTGCGGTCGCACAGCACCTGCAGACCCTGCACACCGAGCTCTACGTCAGCAGTGCCCACGCGCGCGCCGTGATTCCGCAGTTGCCGACGCTGTATGACGAGCCGCTCGGCGACTCGTCCCAGATCCCGACCTTCCTGCTGGCCGGACTGGTTCGCCGGGATCTCACCGTGGCGCTGTCCGGCGACGGCGGCGACGAGGTGTTCGGCGGCTATCCGAAGTACCTGGTCGGCAGGCGCTACGCGGGCCTGCCGGGGCGGCATGCATTCGCGGCGCTGCTGGCCGCCGTTCCGTGGCGCGCTGCCCAGGCGCTGTCGGCCCCGTTGCCGCGGCCGATCGCTTCGCGCCTGGTCGCACAACGACTTCGCCTTCGCCACGCCTTGCTGTCGGCCCGCGGCCCGACGGACATTGCCGAGGTGCTGGCGCGGGTTTCGCAGGATGACCTCGACATCGTGCCGGGTGCGCGCCGCCTGGAGACCGTCTTCTCCGCGCCAGCCCCTCTCGCACAAGGGCGTCAGCCCGATTACGTGCGGGCCGCCATGCTGCTCGACCAGCGCGCCTATCTGCCGGGCGACATCCTCGCCAAAGTGGACCGTGCCACCATGGCCAACAGCCTGGAAAGCCGCGCGCCGCTGCTCGACCACCGCGTCGCCGAGCTGGCGGCGTCGCTGCCCACCGAGTACCTGGTCGGTGCGGGCCAATCGAAGCGCGTGCTGCGCGAACTGCTTTACCGCTACGTGCCGCGCGCGTTGGTCGAGCGCCCGAAGCAGGGCTTCTCGGCGCCACTGGCCGACTGGCTGCGTTCAGACCTGCACGATTGGGCGGCCGACCTGATCCACGGCAGCAAGGGATCGCCCTCGTTGAACCGCCCGTTCTGCGCCCGGCTGCTGGCCGAGCATCGGGCGGCCCAGGCCGACCACTCCGGCGTGCTGTGGTGCGTGCTGAGCTTCCTGGCCTGGGCGGACGCATGGCTGTGAGCACCGGTCGCCTGCTGGTCTACACCTGCGTCGCCGGCAACTACGACGAGCTGCCGGCGCCGCTCGTCGAGAGCGCGGACATCGACTTCATCTGCCTGTCGGACGCGGCCGTGTCCGTGCCGTCGCCCTGGATCCTGCAGCGCCTACCGGCCATGCCGCTGAGCGCGCCGGAGTTGAACCGCTACGCCAAGATGCACCCGCACCTGATTTTCCCGGAGCACGAGGCGAGTCTCTACGTGGACGGAAACATCCAGATCATCTCGGATCCTCGTCCGATGGCCGCGAACGCGCTCGCCAGCCACGACCTGTCGCTCTATGCGCACCCGTTTCGCGACTGCGCCTACCAGGAAGCCGAAGAGTGCGCCGCGATCGGATACGCCTGGTCGGCGACCATCCGGCGCCAGATGCGCGGCTATGCGGCCGAGGGTTTTCCGCGCGGACACGGCCTCCATGAGGCCGGCGTGATCGTGCGCCGCCACGCTTCACCTGGCGTCCAGCGCCTGATGGCGGCGTGGTGGGCGGCATACCGCAGCGGCGTCCGGCGCGACCAGATCAGCCTTCCGTTCCTGGCGTGGAAGCTGGGCGTGCCGATCGGAAACCTCGGCCCGAGCGATCCTCGTTTCACACAGCGGTATTTCCGGTTGCGCGAGGGTCACCGCCGACCCGTGCCATCGCGCATCCTGATGCGGGGCCGGCTCAACCGGCTGTGGGATCGGTTGGCAAGCCGGCTGCGGATCGGCCCACCGGCCGGCTCGAACTGACGAGCTTTCCTCAGTCGCGCGCGCTCGACTGGGGTCCGGCGCGCGACAGCAGGCCGTCACGCAGTCCGCGCAGCATCGGTGGCAGGTTCTGCGATCGAGCCTCGCTCAGGAAGCCGAAGAAGAGCACGATGTGGAGGCACTGCTTGATGTCGGCGGTGCGCCAGCGCCAACTGGCGTACGGCCGGCGCCACACCAGGACGCTGTTGCGCACGATGTAGTAGTAGCGGAAGGGCCGATGCGCCGGCACCTGGCGCCAGCGCATCCACCAGACACGCAGCGTGTGCTCGCCCAATCGGTGCTGGAGTACCGCTGACGACACGCCGGCCAGCATGAAGCCGCGCGACCGCGCGCGCAGGCACCACTCGGTGTCGACCTTGTCGATGAACAGGCTTTCATCCATGTCCCCGACTGTTTCAAGCGCGGCCCGCGTGGCGAGGCAGCCGGATGCGATCAGCATGTCGCAGGCAACCCAGGGCCGTGCCGTCGACGCCGCCAGCCTGCGGTAGCCGAACCACCCGAAGCGGACGAAATCGGCCGTCACGCCACTGCCCTGCAATGCCGGTCCGACAGCGGCGACACGATGGCCGGCGAGGCGCATGGCATCGGCTGCGCAGACGAGCTCGGACACCATGTCCGTCGCCGGAACGCTGTCCTGGTCCAGCAACAGGACAAAGTCGCTGCCACGCTCCAACGCGCGCCGGATGCCGATGTTCTGCGCCGCGGCGACGCCGCGGTTCTCGGGCAGGCGCACAAGCTCGACGCCTGACAGCGTCGATTCGAGGCGGCCGGGCATGCCGCCGCTCGCGTTGTCGACGACCACGGCATGTACGACCTGGCCGTGCAGCGCGTCGAGCAACAACTGCAGGCGCGCGGGATCGGGCTCGAAGGTGACGATGACCGCGCAGACGCGCTGCGCGGCCGTGCGCGCGGAAGCAATCATCGGCGAATCCCGGCCGGCAGCGGACGGGCGAGGCCGAAGATCCCCGCGAGCGCCCCGCTCGACAGGCGGGCGAGCTTGGCCAGCCGCCGGTCCTCGACCAATGCGATGCCGGTCGCTTCATAGGCGAGACGAAGCAGGCAGAGTGCCGAGAATGCCGGCTCGACCAGGGCATAACGGGTCGCGAGCCACATGGTGTTGCGCCCGATCATGCCGCGCCGTCGCGGACTGTGGCCGCCCGATTGGAGCGTCATGCCGAGCACGCGGTAGGCCGTTCGCTCGCCCACCGAGTGCGCGAACTCGCAGTCGCCGTTGACGAGCACGTGCAGGCCGGCGCGCCGCGCCCGCATGCAGTATTCGGTGTCGACGTGATCGACCGCGAGACCCTCGTTGTAGGGTCCGACGCGGCGCAGCGCCGCCAGGCTCCATACCGACATCGAGTTGATGACGAAGGCGACCGGCCGCGTGCCGGTGAACTCACGCGGCAGATGATGGAAGCGCCAGCGCGACAGTTCGAGGTGGCGGGCCCGCAGCCCGGTCGCCCGGTCGCGATGGGCGGGCGCCACGGCCGCGGTGTCGCTGCGCGAAAAGGCACTTCGCGTCGATGGATGGGCAAGGAACGCCGACAGGCTGGCCGTGTCGGAATCGTCGTCGACGAAGACGACATGGCGCAGCGCGGCGGCGTCGGCATCGCCCAGCCGTCGCAGCGCAGCGTTGTAGGCCCCCGCGAGACCTCCGGCATTGCCGTTGACCAGCACGCTGGCATTCGACGGCAGCGCAACGGCATCGGCCACGGCGGGATGGCCCGACGGCGAGTTGTCGACGATGAGCAGCCGCTTCACGGCGCCTGCCAGCGATGCAATCGACGCCGCAGTGCCGGCCCGCGGGTCGAACAGCACGAGCACGGCAGCCATCTCGTCCGCGTCGGGCGGCGCGACGGTCGAGGCGGGCGTCACGGGTGCGGCTCCCGGTGCGGCATGCCGCATGGCAACGCATAGACTTGCGCCCGATGAACGACATCACCGTATCGATCGTCAGCCACGGTCAGGGCGAACTCGCCAGCCTGCTGCTGTCGGATCTCGACCGCATCCGCTGCGATCTCGTCAGGCGGATCATCGTGACGCTGAACACCGACGAGCCGTGGTCCCCACCGGCCTCGATCGGCGGCGCACCGGTGCTGACGATCCGCAACGCGAGGCAGGCAGGCTTCGCCGCGAATCACAACGAAGCGTTCCGTCACTGCGAAACCCCGCTGTTCGTGATCGCCAATCCCGACGTGCGCCTGCACGAGGATCCGTTCGCCGCGCTCGCGCAAGCGCTGGCACATCCGCGATGTGCCCTGGCGGTGCCGTGGCAGGTGGACGCGCGCGGCCAGGTCGAAGACTTCCGGCGCCGGATCCCGACGCCGCTGTCGCTGGTTCGTCGGGCTGCCTCCCGGGACCGGCGGCTCACCGAGACGGCGGACATGGAATGGGTGGCCGGCTCGTTCATGGCCGTGCGAAGCGAGGTGTTCCGCGAGCTGGCCGGTTTCGATGCAGGCTACCGGTTGTACTGCGAGGATGTCGACCTGTGCCTGCGCCTGCAGCTCGCGGGCTGGCGCATCGAGGTGCTGCCGCACACGGTGGTCGTGCACGACGCGAGGCGCTCCTCGGGCGGCGGCAGCTGGCGGCATTTGCGATGGCATCTGATGAGCTTCGTGCGGCTGTGGACATCGCGCGCGTTCTGGCGCTACCGGAAGTCGCGATAGCCGAGCGCAGACTCGGGAGCCAGGCACTGGAAGGGCTTGTCCTTCACAGCCGCATCGTCGCAGGGCGCGAAGAAGGCTTCGGCCTGGTCGTTGTTGAACTCTCGCAGACGCCGTGCCACGTAGCGTGCACGCTGCGCATCGCCGGCCTCGTCGAGCGCACGTGCCCACGCGATCAGCAGGCGCGCATCGAGCAGGTAGTGCGGTGCGCTGCGGAACGAYGGCATCGCTTCCGAAGGGTGTTCGACCGTCGTCACCGCTGCGTAGTCCGCGTGGTGCGCGAAGAACCAGCTGCGCTGGCCGTCGGCGATGCGGTCCTGCAGACTGGCCGCCCCGGCGGGCGGCGAGAAGATCGCGACGACGCGTGCGTAGTCGGCCACCGCGGCGATGCCTCCGGCGACGAGCCCGCAGCAGGCCACCGCCAACAGCAGCGGCGGCAGGCTGCGGCCGCCGCGCGCGGGGTCGCTTGCGGCAGCGCCCCGCGACAGTGCCGTGCCGAAGGCGAAGACCGTGGGCAGCAGGAAATACGCGTACCACAGCGGGTACTCGAGCTGGCTGTGCACGGCCATGGTCAGAACCATCATGGTGGCCGCACGCAGGCTGCTGCTGTCCTGCCCGGCCGGGACGCGCAAGGCCGCGCGGCACGCACACCACAGCGCGTAGAGGAGCAGCCCCAGGACGAGCAGGCCGAGTGGCAAACCCAGCTCGACCAGCAGCTGCAGCGGAAGGTTGTGGGTATGGTCGAAGAACGCCGTCGGGCGGCCCGGGAAGGCCGACAAGGTCCAGGCCAGGTTGAACTCACCCCAGCCGACGCCGGTCCAGGGCTGGGCAGCGATCATGGACAGCGTGTTCCCCCAGATGGCGAAACGCGAGCTCGACAGGTCGGACCGGTGCAACTGCGAATCGCCGCTGAACGCGTGCGTGCCGGCGCGGGCCCAGGCGTCCATGCCGACCCAGCCCAGCACGAAGACGACTGGCGCGGCCCACAGGAGCAACCGCGTCGTGCGGGACATGCGGCGATCCACCACGGCCCAGACCGCCAGCAGCGCAACGCAGATCGCCCCGGTGCGCGAGGCGGTCAGCACGATGCCGAAGATGAACAGCGGCAGCAACAGGCCGGTGCTCCAGCGCACGACGGATGTGCTCTTCGGCGCGTCCGATGCACGTTCCCGGGTCCACACCAGCGCAATCGCCGAGAGCACGAGCAGGCTGGCCAGGTGGTTGGGCTGCCGCAGGTTCGCGCCGACCCGACCGGGCGAGGAGACATGCGCGATCCAGTTGCCGTTGGTCCATTGCGGCGCGAAGGTCTGGACGAGGGCGATGCCGGTGCTCAGGACACCGGCCCATACCAGGGCCTCGCAGAACGCGCGAAAGGCGTGCTCTCCGACCTCGGTCCGTGCACCCGCCGCTGCGACACAGGTGACGAGCGCGGCCGCCACCAGCAGCCCGGCCGACGAGAGCGCAAGCGGCACGGGCAGGCCCGCCAGCAGGGCCGATGCCAGGACGCCGGCCAGCATGAGGCCGAAGGCGGCCAGCAGGCTGTTGACGGCAGCGCCCGGGTTCAGGGGCGGCCGCGGCTTCAACCAACCGGCCAGCACCATCAGGAAGAGGAACACGCCCCACCCCACCAGTGCCGCGGCCTGGTTGAGGAATGTCGCGGAAGGCGGGACGTTGTACGCCAGCGCGCCGGGCACGACAACGGCCAGGATGGCCGTGATGCGCAGCGCCTCGAGGCCGCCTCGCGAAGGCTGCGGCATCAGAAGAACCCGTCCAGCGGGAGGTAGCCGACGATGTTCGCCTGCGGTTCGTCGAGCAGCACGACCCAGCTCTCGCGGCGCGACATCAAGGGGAGAAAGCGAAGCCTGGCCGCATCCACGCCCGCCTTGGCGGCGATGGACTGCACCGCGGCGCCGGCGTCCGGATAGTGCGCAGCAAGTTCCGAAATCGGGCGGGCGGCCTTCAGCATGTCGGCACGTGCGCCGGCGATGTCCGACCAGTTGGCCGGGTCCATCGACAGATCCACGCCTCCCAGGCCCTTCGTCATCGCGCGGAAGGCGGCATCCGGTGCGGTGGGCTTCTGCGCGGCAATCAGGACCGGCCCGGTCCACGACAGCTGGCGCATGCCGGGCGGTGCGGCGGCCAGCGATTCGGTCTCGATCTCGACTGCCGTCACGACGCGCAGGCGATCGACCTCGAAGGCGACGATGGCAGGTCGCGCCAGTGCGATCGTGTAGATGCCATAGCCGAACGCGGCGACCTGCACGCAGGCAATGACGGCGATGTCGCGCACCAGCTCGCGCATCGGCTTGCCCGGCGCGGCCACAACGGCCGTCAGCACCGGACCGAGTACCAGGTCGACGGCCGTCAGGAGGACGAACAGGTTCAAGCCCCCGGTGAGCTCACCGTACGGGCTCGGGTACCAGACCAGGAACACCAGCACGCTCGCCAGCGCTGCGATGCAGGCGCTGACGAGGACATGCAAGGACGTGGCGCGGACGCGGCGTGGGAGGGCGTGGAAGATGTCCATGGCATCTCTGAAAGCGAGGTTGTGAAACGAGGCCGGCAACTCAATCGGGCAGTGTCGCTGCGAATTCGACCAGCTTCGGCTGCTGTGCCTGCTCGCCTTGTTCGAGCAGGACCTTCCGCTCGCTCCTGGCCATCTTGCCACCGTAGATCGATTGAATGCCCGTGAAGACCTGCCTGCCCTCATCGGCTCGACCTTTCAGTGCCAGCGCGGCAGCGTAGCGCGAGATCGATGCGGGATAGGGGTAGCGTCGCATGAGCTGCGCCAACTCGGCCAGATCCGCATCGGACAGTTCCGGCGTGAGCGGCAGGCGAGACAGCCGCAGGAATGAGGTCAGCGAGGACAGCAACGGCGCGTCCGGTGCCGGCTGGGCCGCTCTCAATCGGCCGATGCCGGACTTCTCGAAACGGATCAGGCGGAAATCCTCTTCGACCTCGCGATAGTTCCAGGTCAGCGCGACCCCCAGTGCCGCGCTGGCGGCCACGGCCGGGACGCCCCATCGCGCCGGGAAATTCAAGCGACCGGGAACATCGCGCTCGATGATGCCGATCCACAGACCGACCGGCACCAGCAGGTAGAGGTAGTGGTACGGTAACTCGATCATGCTGTGCGCGCCGACCACGGCCAGCGTCAGCACGCCGGCTGCACCCGGCAGGCTGCGCACGGAGAAGGTCCGGCTGACGGCCCAGGCGACGATGCACAGGCCGAGCAGGCCACCC
Source organism: Rhizobacter sp. P3_B12 (assembly GCF_056402895.1). Classification (NCBI taxonomy): domain Bacteria; kingdom Pseudomonadati; phylum Pseudomonadota; class Betaproteobacteria; order Burkholderiales; family Sphaerotilaceae; genus Rhizobacter; species Rhizobacter sp. P3_B12. The sequence continues at coordinate 30,588 of NZ_JBFUGN010000003.1, forward strand.
AGCGGATAGCCGCACCAGAGCAGCAACTCGAGGAACAGGTTGTGACCATGCAGCCAGAGTTCGTTGAACTGCACGCCCGGTCCGGCCATGCTGAGCTGGGCTTCGCCGACCTGAAGCCAGCCGTAGCCGCTCCAGGGCGAGTGGTTGAGAGCCTCCACCAGCTGCGGCCACACGACGAAGCGATTCGACGACAAGGCCCGTGCGCCGAGCGGGTTCGTGCTGGTCAGCAGCAGCGCCGACTGCACTTGCGGCCAGATCCACATCAGCAGGAACTGGCAGGCCGTGACGGCAGCCACCGCGGACAGTGGCGTGCGGAACCCGACGCGTCGCCTCATCAGCAGCATGCCACCCAGCACGACGGGGCCGAATGCGAGGGCCGTGCGCGACTGCGTCACGGCCATCGCCGTCAGCAGCAGCGCCAGCAGCGCGGCAGACGACATCCCGCCCACGCGGCGCAGCTCGTACAGGTAGAGCAGGCCGACCCCGGCCATGCCGATCAGGGTCGCCAGATTGTTGGGCTGGCCCAGATTGGCCGACGGACGGAAGGCGGACGGGATCTCGACGGCCCACAGGCCCATCGGCAACTCCAGCGCCTGTCCCAGTGCGAGGACACTCGAAGCGACGGCACCCACCAGCAAGACGGTGGACAGCACTTCGGCGAATCTCGGTTTGATTCCGGCGCGCACATACCCGACGCCGATCGCCGAAGCAAAAACCATCACGTAGAAGGCCGCGACCCAGGCGTCGCCGGCAAAGACCAGCCGGCCGCACAGCCATTGCACGGGTGGGATGAGCGCCACTGCACAGACGAACCAGAACACGACCGGCAGGCGTTCACGCAACCAGCCGCGGCCGGCATCCAGCGCAAGGGCGAACAACGCGATCGCCGCACAGACCTCGTTGTAGAACGATGTCCACGGTGGGTAATGATCCGGGACCAGCCAGGCGGCCACCAGGGCCAGCAGGGACAGCAGTTCGAGCATCGGGTGCGCTGGAAACGGGCTTGGAAAATGAAAATGGCGGCCCGAGGGCCGCCATTGTCTGCTGAAAAATCAGCGATGCGGATCAGCCGCGGCACGAACCCGGCAGGAACTTCGCCAGGATGTCGGTGCCCGTGCCGCCGCRAACCCAGCGGTAGACGGAGTCGCCAGCCGTCGGAGCGGTGGTGGCAGCATCCTTGTAGGGGATCAGGGTGACCTTGCCGCCCACACCGCCGTTAGCCATGTTCTTGATGCCTTGGCTGGTCACGGTGATGATGCCGGTGGTGGCCGCCGTGGCAATCTGGGCGACATATTGCGACGAAGCGGTGCTCGCCTCGCAGCCCCAGCTGTTCGCTGCTTGAGGAACGGAGCTTCCGGACTGGAACACTTCAGTGATCGTGGTGCGGCAAGCCGACGCAGCCAGGATGACTTCCGAGTTCTTGGCACGGATGGTGTAGTCCTGGTAAGCCGGCAGAGCGACGGCAGCCAGAATACCGATGATCGCAACGACGATCATCAGTTCGATGAGGGTAAAACCTTGTTGAACGCGCTTCATGGTGTAGAGCTCCTGAGATGGGAACGGGTGGGACACGCCAGACAAGATGCAGTCCTCGTGCCAAGCTCAATCCCTAGTTTTGATGTGAATTTCGCCCGCAGTTCTGACGCGGGCGGTCACCGTCCGCACCAATCGCCTACTGCACCGGTTCTGGATTGACGAAAAGCGTCACTCCGAAGTTGTCACCGGCCCCGCGAAATCCGTTGTCAGATGCTTCAGGCCAGTTCGATCATCTGACCCGCCTGCAGCGCGGCGATGCGATGCGGCGTGACGAGGTTGGCAACTTCCTGCATCACCGAGTCGACCTCGCCCGGCTTGATGTGCGTGATGTGCACA
>NZ_JBFUGN010000004.1:0-32156 GCF_056402895.1 Rhizobacter sp. P3_B12
CCAGCGTGACCGCGAGCCGTGTCACGTTGAAGAAGAGCTTCTCGGAGCTGTCCGGGCGCGCCAGCACCGCGCTGCCACGGTCGGGCACCACGCCGAGCGGGAAGGGCTCGCCGCCGTCGCGCGGCAGCGCCCACAGCTGCGCGACGCGGCCGGCCGGCACCGCCACCGGCTGCAGCAGCTTCACGCTGAGCTGCCGGCCGTGGCGCAGCGAGCTCGCGAGCACCGCCGGGCGGCCTTCGCCATCACTGAGCAGGCCGACATAGCTTTGCGGCAGCGATTCGGACGGCGGCTGCAGCCCGATCAGTCCCGGCTGCAGCCGCAGCACCGCCAGGCACAGCAGCACGCCGGCCAGCGCGCCGCCGAGCGAGCGCGCGGACAGCAGGTTCGACAGCCACGCCCCGAAGCCCGCGGAGGCCTTCGGCGCCGCCGGGAACAGCCGGCGCTCGAGCTGCAGCCACGCTGCCTCGCGCGGCTGCATCGGCGGCACGCTGGCCGCGAGCACCGAGAAGCGCTGCTGCCACGCGCCGACCGCCAGCGATGCCGCCGGGCTCGCGGCCAGCACGCGCTCGAAGCGGCGCCGCGCGCCGCCGGTCAGCGTGCCCAGCACGTACTCGCGCGCCAGCCGGTCCAGGCGCTCGGGCTGCAGGTAGTTCATGCGCCGACCCCCGCCGCGACCAGGCAATCCTTCAGCTTGTCGAGGCCGCGCCGCACCCAGGCCTTGGCGGTGCCGACCGGCGCGTTCAGCGCCAGCGCGATGTCGGTGTGCACCATGCCGCGGTAGTACGCGAGCGCCAGCGCCTGCCGCTGCGACGCGTTCAGCGCCGCCATGCAGCCGTCGATGCGCGCCTTGGTCAGCCCGTCGTCCAGCAGCCGCTGCGGCTCCAGCGCGGGGTCGCCGGCGACGGCCATCGCCTCGTCGTCGAGCGCGGTGGTCGAGGCCCGCTCGGTCTTGCCCGAGCGCAGCGCATCGATCGCCTTGTTGCGCACGATGTTGATCAGCCAGGTCATCGGGGCCGCCACGTCGGGCCGGTAGCTCGCCGCGTTGTGCCAGACATTCATGAACGCCTCCTGGAGCACCTCTTCGGCGCGGTCCCTGTCGTTCAAGATACGGAACGCGACGCCCAACAGATGCGCGCAGGTGGCGCGGTACAGCGGCTCGAAGGCGGCGCGCTCGCGCAGCGCGATGCGCGCGAGCAGCGCGGGCAGGTCGGCGGGCGGGGCACGGGTCGGGCTCATCGCGCGGCAGTGTGCCCTACAATCCGCGCCCCCCATCCGTTGTGCCCTTCGCCGCCATCATGTATTGCGCCATCGATTTCGGCACGTCCAATTCGGCCATCGCGATTCCCGATGGATCCACCCCGGACCGATCCGGCGGCGCGATGCGCCTGGTCGAGCTCGAGCCCGGCCAGCGCACGATGCCGACCGCCGTCTTCTACTTCGTCGAAGGCGCCGAGACCAACGGCCCGCCGCGCGCGTTCGGCCGGGCGGCGCTGGCCGCCTACGTCGACGGGCTCGACGGCCGGCTGATGCGCTCGATGAAGAGCATCCTCGGCAGCAGCCTGGCCGAGCAGACCACCGACGTCGGCGGCGGGCGCGGCGTGAAGTACCTCGACATCATCGCCGGCTACCTGAAGCACCTGAAGACGCTGGCCGAGACCGAGGCGCAGTCGCCGATCCACCGCGCGGTGCTGGGCCGGCCGGTGTTCTTCGTCGACGACGACCCGGTGCGCGATGCGCAGGCCCAGGCCACGCTCGCCTCGGCCGCGGCCCTGGTCGGCTTCGACGAGGTGCACTTCCAGTACGAGCCGATCGCCGCGGCCTTCGATTTCGAGAGCGGTGTCGACCGCGAGCAGCTGGTGCTGGTGGCCGACATCGGCGGCGGCACCTCGGACTTCTCGCTGGTGCGCGTCGGCCCCGAGCGCGCGCCCCGGCTGGAGCGCAAGGACGACATCCTCGCCAACCACGGCGTGCACATCGCCGGCACCGATTTCGACCGCCGCGTCGAGCTGGCCAGCATCCTGCGCGAGTTCGGCTACGGCGCGATGGGCCCGAGCGTGGCCGGCGCACCGGCGCGCGAGGTGCCGACCGGCGTGTACTTCGACCTCGCGACCTGGCACCTGATCAACTCGGTGTACAGCCCGCAGCGCGTGGCCGAGCTGCGCAGCATGCGCGGCTTCTACGGCAACCCGCTGCACCACCAGCGGCTGATGACGGTGGTGAACGAGCGGCTGGGGCACGAGCTGGCGTCGCGCGCGGAGGCCGCGAAGATCAGCGTCGCCGAAGGGGGCGACACGGTGATCGACCTGTCGCACGTCGAGCGGCGGCTGGAGGTGCTGCTGACCGAGCGCGAGGCGGTGCAGGCGATCGAGGGCGACATCGCGCGCATCGTCGGCGCGGCGCGCGAGACGGTGCTGCAGGCCGGGCTGCGGCCGGAGCAGGTCGATGCGCTGTACTTCACCGGCGGCTCGACCGGGCTGCGGCTGCTGGCGCAGCAGATCGCGGCGGAGTTCCCGCAGGCGCGCGCGGTGCGCGGCGACCGGTTCGCCAGCGTGGCGACCGGGCTGGGGCTGCACGCCCGGCGCTGGTTCGAGAGAAGCTAGCTAGCGCCGCGGGCGGTGCGGCGGCCGCTGTGGCGGGCGAGGCGCCTGCTGCACTTGCAGCGGCCGCCCGACATCGGCCAGCAGCAGCGTCGCGCGCACCAGCCCTTCGACGGCCTCGCTCAGGTCGGCCGGCGGCTCCAGCGACTCGATCTCCTCGAGCAGGTCGTCGGCATCCTCCAGGTCCTCGGGATCGAGGTGGCGGTACAGCAGCGCGAGCGGTTCGGTCAGCGCCTGCGCGTCGCCGTTCATCAGCTCGGGGAAGGCCTCCATCGCGGTCGCGAAGCCGGCCACCCAGGGCAGCACCGCCTCGATGCTCGCGTCGTCTTCGTCCGAGCCGTCGTCGAGTTCGAACACCCACGGATCGAACCACTGGCGGCGCGTGATCGCGTCGTTCAACTCGGCATGGCGGCGCTGCGCCAGCTCGTGCAGGCGGCGGGCATCGAAGTTCGCCGGCAGCGGGCGGCCGTCGACGTCGGTCAGCAACGGCAGCCAGCGCTGCGCCGGCACCCGCACCGGCTGCACCAGCACGCCGCACAGGAAGCCGTCGACCATGCTGGCGTCCAGCGGGTCGAGCGGTGCCGGCACCGCATCGAGGCGGGCCTGCAGCTCGTCGATCTCCGACTCGCTCAGCGGAGGGGCGGGCGCATGCGTGCGCGCGGGCGGACGGCGGTGGGAGGGCGGGTGCATCGGCGGATTGTCGCGCTGCGCGATGTGCACGTCGCGCCACCGCGTCATTCGCGATGCGAACGCGTGAAAACGCATGCGAACTTTTGTTGGGAATTCGACATCGCTTCGGTCGCTTCCCCCGTTTTGGGGATGGCCCAAACGTTTTCGTCCTCCTACAGTGCACCCATGCTGTCACACGGGTTTGAAATCCAAACCACGCGATACCAACGATTGCACTGAGCCGGGGCCCTCACCAGAACAACAGGCGACCGACCGCAACGATCCCAACGACGTCCTCTCTCTTGAGGACTTCCAGCCCACCCCTTACCGGGTGGGCTTTTTTTTAGGCTCAGGTCAGGATGATCTGCGTGCAGCGGAACAGCGCCATCTTCTTGCCCTGCGGGCTGAAGACGGTGGCCGACCAGACCTGCGTCGAGCGGCCGAGGTGGTCGGCGCGGGCTTCGCAGCGCACCAGCCCTTCCTTCGCGGTGCTGAAGAAGTTGCTCTTCAGCTCGATGGTCGTGAAGTTCTTCGCCCCCTCGGGCAGGTGCGCGATGGTCGCGTAGCCGGCGCTGGTGTCGGCCAGCATGATCACGCTGGCGGCGTGCAGGAAGCCGTTCGGCGCCAGCATCCACGGCTGCACCTGCATCTGCGAATCGAGGTGTCCTTCGGCGATGGCGGTGATCTGCACGCCGAAGCGGTCGGGCGCGAAGCCCGCCTGGCGGTCGTGGAATCCTTCGATGGTGATGTCAGGGCGCAGCATGGTTTCCCTCCGGCAAGTCAGATGGCGACTGTAGCGAGCCTTCGCCGAAACCGCCGGCCAGCGCCGCGCGCAGGTGCGCGACCAGCGCCTGCACCGCCTTCGGCGTGTTCGGGCTCCACGGCCGCATCGCGTAGACCGCATCGCCGAAGAAGCCGACCGGCCGCCACTGCGGCAGCACCTCGCGCAGCTTGCCGGCCCGCAGCGCCGCCGCCGCGCTGAAATCCGGCACCAGCGCGATGCCGAGGCCGGCCAGCGCCGCGTCGCGCAGCACCTCGCTGTTGCCGGCCCGCAGCGGCCCCTGCGCGACGACGCTCAGCCGCTGCGGCTCGGGCTCGTCGCCCAGCGCATCGCGCTCGAACTGCCACAGCGCCGGGCCCGGCCGCAGGTAGGTCAGGCAGGCATGGCCGGCGAGATCCGCCGGCGTCTTCGGCGTGCCCTGGCGCTTCAGGTAGGCGCGCGTCGCCACCAGCAGCGCGCGCGACGCGCAGAGCTTCCAGGCCACGTGGTTCTCCGGCGGCGCGCTGGTGTGGCGCACCGCCAGGTCGAAGCCCTCGTGGGCCAGCGTGACCAGCCGGTCCGACAGGTCGAGCTCGACGCGGATGTCGGGATGCGCGCGCACGAAGGCCTCGAGGTGCGGCGCCACATGCTGCCGCCCGAGCGCCACCGGCGCGGTGATGCGCACCAGCCCGCGCGGCTGTGCGGCCTGGTCGCGCGCCTCGACCACGCTGCGCGCGATCAGCTCGAAGGCCTCGCCGGTCTGCTCGACCAGCCGCCGCCCCGCATCGGTCAGCCGCACCGAGCGCGTCGTGCGCTGCACCAGCGGCTGGCCGACCGCGCGCTCCAGCTCGGTGATGCGCTGGCTGACCGCCGCCTTCGACAGCCCGAGCCGCTGCGCCACCTGCGTGAAGCTCGCCAGCTGGCCCAGCAGCGTCAGCGTGTGCACCTGCGGCCAGAGCAGGTCGATGCGTTGGTCCATGGTCGTCATTGTTCAGATTATCGAACAATGAAGTCACCGTGATCGCATTGGCAAGCGGCCACCCGACTCCTAGACTGAATCGGTACCCCCACAGCTCCAGGAGACCACGCCATGGGCGCCCACGATCCGTTCACCGCCACCGCCGAGGTCGGCCACTTCATCCAGGGCGCGCCGGTCGCGGGCCGCAGCGGGCGCCGCCAGGCGGTCTTCAACCCTGCAACCGGCGCGGTCGCGCGGCAGGTGGTGCTGGGCAGCGCGGACGACGTGAACGCCGCGGTGGCCGCCGCGCAGGCCGCGTTCGACGGCTGGGCGCAGACGCCGCCGATCCGCCGCGCGCGCGTGATGTTCAAGTTCCTCGAGCTGATGAACCAGCACCGCGACACGCTGGCCGCGATGATCACCGCCGAGCACGGCAAGGTGTTCACCGATGCGCAGGGCGAGGTCTCGCGCGGCATCGACATCATCGAGTTCGCCTGCGGCATCCCGCAGCTGCTGAAGGGCGACTTCACCGACCAGGTCTCGACCGGCATCGACAACTGGACGCTGCGCCAACCGCTGGGCGTGGTGGCCGGCATCACGCCGTTCAATTTCCCGTGCATGGTGCCCTGCTGGATGTTCCCGGTGGCGATCGCCGCGGGCAACAGCTTCATCCTGAAGCCGAGCGAGCGCGACCCGTCGGCCTCGCTGTTCATGGCCGAGCTGCTGAAGCAGGCCGGCCTGCCCGACGGCGTGTTCAACGTCGTGCAGGGCGACAAGGTGGTGGTGGACGCGCTGCTGACGCACCCCGACGTGAAGGCGCTCAGCTTCGTCGGCTCGACGCCGATCGCGCAGTACATCTACGAGACCGGCGCGCACCACGGCAAGCGGGTGCAGGCGCTGGGCGGCGCGAAGAACCACATGGTGGTGATGCCCGATGCCGACCTCGACCAGGCGGTCGACGCGCTGATCGGCGCCGGCTACGGCTCGGCCGGCGAGCGCTGCATGGCGATCAGCGTCGCGGTGGTGGTGGGCGACATCGCCGATCGATTGGTCGACGCGGTGGCCGCGCGCGCGAAGACGCTGAAGGTGAAGAACGGCATGGAGCTCGATGCCGAGATGGGCCCGATCGTCACCGCTGAAGCACTCAAGCGCATCAGCGGCTACATCGACATCGGCGTGCAGGAAGGCGCGCAGCTGGTGGTCGACGGCCGCGGCCTGCGCGTGCCCGGTCACGACGGCGGCTTCTGGATCGGCGGCACGCTGTTCGACCACGTGACGCCGCAGATGCGCATCTACCGCGAGGAGATCTTCGGCCCGGTGCTGGCCGTCGTGCGGGTGCCGGATTTCGCGGCGGCGCTGGCGCTCGTCAACGCGCACGAGTTCGGCAACGGCGTCGCCTGCTTCACGAGCGACGGCAACGTCGCGCGCGAGTTCGCGCGGCGCGTGCAGGTCGGCATGGTCGGCATCAACGTGCCGATCCCGGTGCCGATGGCCTGGCACGGTTTCGGCGGCTGGAAGAAGAGCCTGTTCGGCGACATGCACGCCTACGGCGAAGAGGGCGTGCGCTTCTATACCAAGCAGAAGAGCGTGATGCAGCGCTGGCCGTCGAGCATTGCACGCGGTGCCGAATTCGTGATGCCGACCGCCAAATGAACGCTGCGCTCCCGGGGTAAGTGGTCGTAACATCGCCCGCTTCGCGGCGACGACAGCCGCTTCACGACACCATCGGGAGGGCACGCATGCGTGCAATGTGGAGGAAGGGCGTGCGCGCCCTGGGCGTGGCGCTGGGCGGACTGTGCGTCGGCGCGGCGCTGCAGGCGGCTGAACCGGCGAAGGCGGCTTCGGGCCTGCTGCCGGTGGAGCAGTTCACCAAGTGGCCGGACATCCAGAGCGTGCGGATCTCGCCGTCCGGACGGCGGCTGGCGCTGATCCTGACCGGCCCGACCGGGCGCTGGCGGCTCGGCGTGATGGACCTCGATCCGGTCGGGCAGGTCCACGTGGTGGCGGACTACACGGACGCGAACGTCGAGGACGCCTTCTGGGTCAACGACGACCGGCTGGTATACGAAGCGGCCGATCCCGGTGCGGAGATCCGGCAGGGTGGCTACGGCGTGTTTGCCGTCAACCACGACGGTAGCGGGTACAACCAGCTGGTGTCGGCCCGCAGCACGACGCAGGACCATGCGCTCGTCAAGTCCCGGACGCTGCCGTGGGGCTGGACCACGCACTCGCCGGCCCATGACGGCAGTAACGACGTCTTCCTCAAGCACTATGTCTGGGGCAAGGCGGGGGTGCTGGCCAACATCCAGCTGGCGCGCATGGACACGGTCACGATGAAGCTGACCAACCTCAGCCAGGGCGCGCCGGAGGGCGTGCGGGACTGGACACTCGATCGGCAGGGCCAGCCTCGTGTCGTGACGGCACAGGGAAATGGCAAGACGAGCGTGCACTGGCGCAATCCGAAGACGGATCAATGGGAGCAGGTGGCCGAGTTCGACACCTACACCAATGAAGGCAATGGCTTCAGTCCGGAGATCGTCGACGGCTCCGGCGAGTTGCTGGTCTCGGGAGGCGTCAAGACCAACACCCGCGGCCTGTACCGCTTCGACCTCGCGACGCATCGCCTGGACCCGGAGCCCTTGCTGAGCGTTAAGGGTTTCGACGTGGATGGCACGTGGGAAAGCGATCATCGAACCGGTCACGTGCTGGGCAGGCATTTCAGGGCCGACCGTCCGATCAGCGTCTGGTTCGATCCGGCGATGCAGCGCCTGCAGAAGGGGCTCGACGCCGCGCTGCCGGCCGGCCGCAGCAACCGGATCATCTGCGGCGACTGCGAGTCGACCCGCTTCTTCGTCGTCCATTCGACCTCCGACCGCCAACCCGGCGAATACTTCCTGTTCGACAGCAAGAAGAACTCGTTGGAAAAAATTGCCTCGGACCGCCCATGGATCGATGAATCGACCCAAGGCACGCGCAGCTTCCAGCGGGTGAAGATGCGCGACGGCCTCATCATTCCGGTCTATGTCACGAGCCCGGCCGGCACGTCAGCCACCGACCCGCTACCGGCCGTGGTGCTGGTCCACGGCGGACCTTGGGTGCGAGGGGCCGACGTGAGCTGGGCGGCCGAAGCGCAGTTCCTCGCGTCGCGCGGCTACCGGGTGATCCAGCCGGAATTCCGCGGTAGTACGGGGTACGGCGGCAACCTGTTCCGGGCGGGGTTCAAGCAATGGGGCCTCGCGATGCAGGACGACCTCACCGACTCGGTCCGGTGGGCTGCCGAACAGAAGCTGATCGATCCTGCACGCGTGTGCATCTACGGTGGCAGCTATGGCGGCTACGCAGCGCTGATGGGCGCCATTGCCAGCCCCGGCGTCTACAAGTGCGCCGTCAGCTACGCAGGCGTCACCGACATCGACCTGATGCGCGACCTCGCCTGGAGCGACATGTCCGATGAATACAAGCAATACGGCATGCCCATCCTGGTCGGCGATCCGGTGAAGGACGCCGACCAACTCGCCGCCACCTCGCCGCTGAAGCGCGCCGGCGAAATCAAGATCCCGGTGCTGCTCGCTCACGGCAGCGTGGACCGCCGCGTACCGATCGAGCATGCGCGCAAGTTCGTCTCGGCAGCGGAGAGTGCGGGCGTCAACATCGAGATGGTCGACTACTTCGACGAAGGCCACTGCTTCTGCACGCCGAAGAACGAGACGGACTTCTACGGCAGGCTCGAACGCTTCCTGGCCAAGTCGCTGAAACCCGCCCGCTGACCCTACTTGAGCTGCTGGACCCAGAACGTCGCGGTGGGCACGGTCGGCGCGGCGAAGTAGTCGACCTTCAGCGCGGTGATCTTGTCGAGGGTGTCGAGCCCGGCGATGACCTTGCCGAACACCGCATAGCCGTTCTGGTCGCAGTTCGGAGCCGTCGGCCGGATGTCCAGGCAGGCGTGGTTGTCGGCCACGTTGAAGAAGAACTCGCTGGTCGCCGTGGTCGTGTTGGTGCCGCCCTGGCGCGCCATCGCGATGGTGCCCTTCACGTTGCTCAGGCCCTTGTCGCTCTCGAGCACGATCGGGGCGTAGGTCGGGATGTGGGTCCAGTCCCCGGTGAAGCCGCCGCCCTGCACGACGTAGCCCGCGACGACACGGTGCAGCAGCGTGTTCTCGTAGCGCTTGGCAGCAACGTATTGCAGGAAATTCGCGACCGTGACCGGCGCCTTGTCGGCGTACAGCTCCAGCACGATCTCGCCGTGCGTGGTGAGCATGCAGACGGTGTTGGTCGCGGTGCTGGCGGCGGCGGCGGCCTTGCCGGCATCGCTGCAATCGGTCGTGGGCGCGGCCGGGATCGAGACCGGCGCGGGCGGGAAGGTGGGCGCAGCCGGGTACGAGGGGCTGCCGCTGCCGCCACCGCCGCAGGCGGTCAGGGCAACCATCGCGAACAACGGGATCAGGCGTGAAGTCGACATGGGCTTGAACGGAGTGGGCCGCAAATGGGCGAAGCCCCCATTCTCGGCGACTTCACCGCCCGGCACCGCCGCTCAGAGTTTCTCGGTCTCGCCGGTCTTCGGCTGCCACTTCATCAGCCGCCGCTCGCCCCAGCCGACGGCCGCGTCCAGCAGCAGCGCGAAGGCCGTCAGCACCAGGATGCCGGCCATCACGGTGTTGATGTCGAACGAGCCCTCGGCCTGCAGGATCAGGTAGCCGACGCCCTCGGCCGAGCCGAGGTACTCGCCCACCACCGCGCCGACGAAGGCCAGCCCGACGCTCGTGTGCAGCGAGCTGAACACCCAGCTGGTGGCGCTCGGCAGGTAGACGTGGCGCAGCAGCTGGCGCCGGCTCGCGCCCAGCATGCGGGCGTTGGCGAGCACCACCGGGCTCACTTCCTTGACGCCCTGGTAGACGTTGAAGAAGACGATGAAGAACACCAGCGTGATGCCCAGCGCCACCTTGCTCGCGACGCCCAGCCCGAACCACACCGCGAAGATCGGCGCGAGGATCACGCGCGGCATCGAGTTCAGCGCCTTGATGTAGGGCTCGCAGATCGCCGCCGCCATCGGGCTGAGCGCGAGCCACAGCCCGCAACCCAGGCCCATCGCGGTGCCGATGCCGAACGCGAGCACCGTCTCCTGCAGCGTGATCCACAGGTGGTGGTAGATGTCGGCGCCGGTCACGAACCAGGCCCATACGCGCGCGAAGATCTTCAGCGGCTCGCCGAAGAAGAACGCCGCCTGCCGGTCGTTCTCGAACAGGAACGGGCGGACCAGGCCGGGCGCGGTCAGCACGTGCCACAGCACGAAGATCGCGACCAGCAGGCCGAGCTGCCACAGGCGCAGGTTGCCCGGGCGGGGCTTGAGGTACTTCCACATGGGCTAGGCGGCCAGTTGTTGTTGGTAACCCTTGACCACCTCGTCGCGCAGCACCGACCAGATCGCCTGGTGCAACTCGACGAAGCGGGGCGCCGTGCGCACCTCGGCCACGTCGCGCGGCCGCTCGAGGTCGATGCGGAACTCGCCGATCGGGTGCGAGCCCGGCCCGGCGCTCAGGCACACCACGCGGTCGCTCATCGCGATCGCTTCGTCGAGGTCGTGCGTGATGAACAGCACCGCCTTCTTCTTCGCGGCCCACAGCGCCAGCACCTCGTTCTCCATCAGCTGGCGGGTCTGGATGTCGAGCGCCGAGAACGGCTCGTCCATCAGGATGATGTCGGGGTCGAGCGCGAGCGTCTGCGCGAGGCTCACGCGCTTGCGCATGCCGCCCGACAGCTGGTGCGGGTAGCGGTCGCCGAAGCCGCCCAGGCCGACGCGGCGCAGCCACTCGCCGGCCTGTGCCTTCGCATCGGCGACGCCGCGGAACTCGAGCCCGGCCATCACGTTGCGCAGCGCGGTGCGCCACGGCATCAGGCTCTCGGCCTGGAACAGGTAGCCGGCCCGCGTGTTCAAGCCCGCCAGCGGACGCCCGAAGACATGCACCGTGCCGCTGCTCGGCGTCAGCAGCCCGGCCGCCATGTTCAGCAGCGTGCTCTTGCCGCAGCCAGTCGGCCCGACCACCGAGACGAACTCGCCGGCGCCGACGGTCAGCGAGACATCGCGCACCGCGGTGTAGCGCTGGCCCGGATCGTCGCGTGAAATGAAGGTGCAGCTGACGCCGTCGAACTGCAGTGCGGCATCCCCGCTCATGCCTTCGGGTACTTCGCGTTGGCCTTCTTCACGAACTCGTTCGTGTAGACCGCCTGCAGGTCCAGCTTCGCCGCGGCGATCTCCGGGTCGATGCTGGCCAGCGCGCGCCGCGCGGTCTCGGGGCCGGCCTCTGGCATCAACCCGTCCACCGACAGCGCGCCCTTCGCGGCGAGGAAGGCGTCGACGTAGACCGCGCGGTCGCCCAGCAGGTAGCTCTCGGGCACCGCCTTGATGATCTCGCCAGGGCCTGCTGCCTGGATCCACTTGTCGGCCCGCACCAGCGCGTTCGCCAGCGCCTGCGTCGCGAGCGGGTTCTTGTCGATGAAGGTCTGCGGCGCGTACAGGCAGCCGGCCGGCATCGGGCCGCCGAACACCTTGTCGGCCTCGGCGACGATGCGGGTGTCGGTGACGATCTTCAGGTCGCCGCTGCGCTGCAGCAGCGTGATCACCGGGTCGAGGTTGCTCATCGCGTCGATCTGGCCGGAGCGCATGGCCGCGACCGCGCCGCTGCCGGCCCCCACGCCGATGATCGACACGTCGCTCGGCTTCAAGCCCGCCTTCGCGAGCACGAAGTTCGCGAGCACGTTGGTCGACGAACCGGGCGCGGTGACGCCGATCTTCCTGCCCTTCAGGTCGGCGATGCCCTTGAAGGCGGGCATCGTCTTCGGATTGACGCCGAGCACGATCTGCGGCGCCCGGCCCTGCAGCGCGAAGGCGCGCATGCGCTGGCCCTTGACCTGCATGTTCAGCGTGTGCTCGAACGCGCCCGACACCACGTCGGCGCTGCCGCCCACCACTGCCTGCAGCGCGCGCGAGCCGCCGGCGAAGTCGGCGATCGTCACCTCCAGCCCCTCGGCCTTGAAGTAGCCGAGGCTCTCGGCGATCGTCAGCGGCAGGTAGTACAGCAGGTTCTTGCCGCCGACCGCGATGGTCAGCTTCGGCTTGTCGAGCGCCTGCGCGTGCAGCAGCGCAGGAAAGGCGGCCACGGCGCCGGCGGCGGCGCTGCGCAGGAGGATGTCACGACGTTGCATGGTGCGAGATCCGGGGGTCCGAGGAAGCGACAACTTTAGCCCCGATGCCTGGTTGGGCTGTGAGGGTTGCTGCGTAGGCGCCGCCGCGTCACGAAGTCACGTTCACGCGGGAAGCCCCGGCTCAAGGCGGTTGCGCCCACGCCGAAGACTGCTCACCACGGGCCGCCGGAAACCGCTTCCGGGATGGCGCCGTGCGGTATTGCCGGTCGCGAAGGAGCGCCATGAACCTCGGATCCCCCCGTTTCGCACTCTCCGTCCTGGCCGTGCTCGCACTGGTCGCCTGCGGCGGCTCGCCGTCGTCGCAGAACGCCGCGCCGGTGAACGTCACCCCGACCACGCAGCTCAGCGGCTCGGTCGCGGTCGGTGCGCCGATCACCGGCGGCACGCTGCGCATCCTGGACGCCGACGGCGTGCTCGTCGCGCAGGACATCGCGGTCGCGGCCGACGGCAGCTTCACGGTGCCCGAGCTCACGGGCAAGGCGCCGTTCCGCATCGAGGCCTGCGGCTACGCCGGCGCGAACTACCAATGCCTGTACTCGGTCGCGCAAGGCCCCGGCACCGCCAACGTGACGCCGCTGACCAGCGCCACCGTGCTGCTGGCCGCCGGCCAGTCGCCGGTCGAGCTGATGGCCGGCAGCAGCAGCGTGCTCGATGCAAATGCCGTCGCCGGCGCGCAGACCCAGCTGCGGGCCGGCCTGTCGGGCGTGCTCAGCGGCAACGTCGCAGCGAACTTCGACTTCATCACCGGCGCGCTGTCGGCCGGCTCGCGCAGCGGCTACGACAAGGTGCTCGACGCCGTCGGCGTGACCACCGGCGTCGACGACAAGGCCTTCGTGCAGATCACGCCGCGCCTGGGCAGCGGCAACCTCTACCTCGAACAGGGCTCGACGCTCGGCACGGTGACCGTGGCCAACGGCGCGGGCGAGCTGTCGCTCGGCGGGCTCGAGACGCTGTTCGCGAGCATGACGCAGGCGCTGGCCAGCGCCCCCGCCTGCAGCAGCGGCCTCGCGTCGCAGCTCGCGAGCGGCGCGCGCATGAGCACCGACGGCGGTGACCCGCTGAGCGGCGCGAGCGCGGTGGCCGCCGGCCTGTGCGAGATGTTCGCGTCGCAGGAGATGTTCG
This sequence comes from Rhizobacter sp. P3_B12, assembly GCF_056402895.1. Lineage (NCBI taxonomy): Bacteria > Pseudomonadati > Pseudomonadota > Betaproteobacteria > Burkholderiales > Sphaerotilaceae > Rhizobacter > Rhizobacter sp. P3_B12. Next base: position 13,307 of record NZ_JBFUGN010000004.1, read on the forward strand.
GCTCGCGGCTGCTGAGCCCGACGCTCGGCCGCTGCGACCTCGACGGTGCGCAGCCGGTGTGCCGCGTCAGCTTCGTGCTGCAGGACCAGGCCGGCGGCGTGCAGCCGGTGGGCAGCGGCATGGGCGTCACGCGCGAGGGCGGTGCGTGGAAGTTCCTCGGCGATGTCGACCCGGTGCAGCTGCATGCCTCGGCGAAGGCGCAGCGCGACGTGCGCATCGACGGCGAGACGCCGGTCGTCAGCTACTCGCGCGCGATCGCGTTCGACATCCAGGCCGTCAGCGGACTGCAGTGCGCACAGGTGGTGCAGCGCAATGCCGACCAGGCGCTCGTGACCATCGCGTACTACAAGCGCTTCGGCGCCGACGTGCCGCGGCTGTCGCTGTGGCAGCAGAACGCGTTCGGCAACACGCGCAGCCTGGACCCGGCGGTGGGCGCGCTGCGCAATGCCGACGACACCTGGGTCGCGCTGCCGGATGGCGATGCGGGCGACGTGGTGGTGCGCAACTTCTTCCGCGGCGGCCGCACCGTCACCGTCAACACCTTCAGCGACGACGCCTGCAGCGTGCCGTTCGCGGTCTCGGGGCGCAGCAGCTTCGAGGTCGACGTCGAAGGCGTGCCGCCGGTCTGGGCCGCGATGCCGAACCTGCCGTGGACCGACCTGACCAGCGCCGGCCGGCAGGCGGTGCTCGACCTCGCGCTCGATGCCAACGCCGGCACCACGCTGAACCTCGCATGGACCTTCAGCCACGGCACGCTCGGCCTCGGCAGCGGTTCGGTCTGCAGCGACCGTGCGCAATGCGGCCAGGGCGGCAGCGGCCGCATCGCCGATTTCCGGCTGCGCCCGGGCGCGACCTCGGCGGCCGTCGCCGTCACCAACGGCGCCACCGCGCTGTCGGCGACGGGCTACAAGATGCTCGCGCTGTACGGCCGCACCGGCGACGGGCTCGACCTGCAGAGCAACGCGATCGCGTGCACGCCCGGCACGATCGAGTGCCATTGAGTTCGTAGCCCGGATGCCAATCCGGGCTTCGTGACCATCGAACCCGGATTGGCATCCGGGCTACGGGGCCCCCGTAGAATCGTTTCGATGAGATCACTCCGCACCGGGCTGCCGGCCCTTGTCTGCGCGTTGTGGCTGGCCGCGTCCGGCAGCGCGATCGCACAGACCGCGCCCCAGAAAGCCGCTCCCCCCGACCCGCCGGCCTCCGCGCCGGTGTCGCTGTCGGCCCGCAAGGTCTACGAGCAGGCCCGCTCGCAGCTGGTGCAGATCCGCACCGTGCTGAAGGGCCAGGCGAGCCAGACCTCGGTGGGCTCCGGCTTCCTGGTGTCGACCCAGGGCCACATGATCACCAACTTCCACGTCGTCGCCGAGGCCGCGCTGCAGCCCGAGCGCCACGACCTGGTGTCGGTCACCGCCGACGGCCGCGAGGCGCCGGTGAAGATCCTGATGCTCGACGTGCTGCACGACCTGGCGCTGCTGAAGATGGCCGATGCCAAGGCCGCCGCCACCTTCGATGCCTTGCCGTTCCGGCCCGAGGGGCAGAAGCTCGCGCAGGGCGAGCGCATGTACTCGCTCGGCAACCCGCTGGACGTCGGCTTCGCGGTGATCGAGGGCAACTACAACGGCCTCGTCGAGCGCTCGTTCTACCCGCAGATCTTCTTCGCCGGCTCGCTGAGCGGCGGCATGAGCGGCGGCCCCGCGCTCGACCAGGAGGGCCGCGTGATCGGCGTCAATGTCGCGCGGCGCGTCGACGGCGAGCAGGTCAGCTTCCTGGTGCCGGCCACCTTCGCGAGCGCGCTGCTGGCCCGCGGGCGCGACGCCGCCCCGCTCGCGCTGCCGGCCTGGCCGGTGCTGACCGAGCAGATGATGGCGCACCAGCAGCTGCTGACCGACCGCTTCATCGCGCAGGGCTGGAAGCTCGCGACGCACCCGCGCTACCAGGTGCCGGTGCCGCCCGACCGCTTCATGCGCTGCTGGGGCAGCAGCGAGCCGTCGCGCACCGGCGGGCTCGATTTCGAGCGCTCCGACTGCGTGATGGACACCCGCATCTTCATGGGCGAGTTCACGACCGGCGCGGTCTCGGTGCGACACGAGAGCTACGACGGCCGCAAGCTCGGCACGCTGCGCTTCTCGGCGCGGTATGCGCAGAGCTTCCGCAACGAGCACTTCGACCGCCGCCGCCCCGACCAGCAGACGCGCCCGCAGTGCCATGAGGATTTCATCGACCGGGGCGGCCTGCCGCTGCGTGCCGTGGTCTGCGTGCGCGCCTACAAGAAACTGCCGAAGCTGTACGACGTGTCGGTGCTGGTCGCCACGCTCGACGAACCCAAATCCGGCGTGCAGGGCCGCTTCGACGCCCAGGGCGTCAGTTATCCGAACGCGATGAAACTCGCACAGCACTACCTGGAGGCCTACGCATGGGTGCCGTCGCGCTGATCGAAGTGCTGGAGCGCGACGGCACGCCGCGCCACGGCGTGGCGGTGCCGCAGTGGCCGCTGCGGGTCGGGCGCGCGCTCGACAACGACCTGGTGCTCGACGACCCGCACGTCGCGCCGCACCACCTGCTGATCGACCGCGACGAGTCCGGCGCGTTCGTGCAGGTGGGCGAGACGATCAACGGCGCGCTGCTCGGCACGCAGCGGGTGGAGGCCGGCGCGCGCGGCGCGGTCGGCGATGCGCCGCTCGCGATCACGATCGGCCGCGTGCACCTGCGGCTGCGCCTGGCCGAGCATGCGCTCGCCCCCGAGCTGCGGCTGGACCCGACGCGTTCGCTCGCGCAGGGCCTGCCGCTGCTCGCGCTGCTGCTGGTGCTGGTCGGGGCGATGCAGGTGTTCAACATCTACCTCGACACCGATCCCGACGGCTTCGTGCGCGCGCTCGGCAGCAGCGCGATCTCGGCCATCGTCGGGCTGCTCGGCTGGTGCGGCGTGTGGACGCTGCTGTCCAAGCTGTTCACGCGCCAGGGGCATTTCGGCTGGCACCTGCGCGTGGTGCTGATCGCGGTGCTGGCGTGGGAGCTGATCAGCGGCGCGACGCAGCTGCTGTCGTTCTCGCTGTCGTGGCCGTGGCTGAGCGACTTCCGGTTCGTGCTCGGCTATGCGGTGGGCGCCACGCTGCTGTACTTCCACATGCTGGCGGTCGAGCCCTACCGGCACCGCCGCGTGCGGCAGGCGGCGGTCGCGATGGCGCTGGTCGGCACCGCGCTCAGCCTGTGGTTCAACTGGCAGGGCGGCGACCGCCTGGGCAGCGAGCTCTACATGAGCCACCTGTTCCCGCCGGCGCTGCGCGTCGCGAAGCCGGTCGACACCGCCACCTTCATGAAGGGCGTGGCGGAACTGCAGGCCACGCTCGACGCGAAGGCCAAGCGCAAGGAGGATGCAGGCGATGACGACAGCAGCGGCGACGGTGGCGGCGATGACGAGTGATGCGGCCGGCCGCACGGTGCTGGTGACCGGCGGCAGCCGTGGCATCGGCGCCGCGGCGGCCGTGTGCTGCGCGGAGCTCGGTTTCGACGTGGTGGTGAACTACACCCGCGATGCGGCCGCGGCGCAGTCGGTGGTCGACCGCGTGCTCGCGCTCGGCCGGCGTGCGATCGCGGTGCAGGCCGACGTGTCGGTCGAGGCGCAGGTGATCTCGATGTTCGCGCAGGTCGATGCCGCAGGGCGCGCTGGCAAGGTGGCGCCGCTGCACGGCCTGGTCAACAACGCCGGTGTCGTCGACCGGGCGACCCGCGTCGAGCAGATCGACGGCGCGCGCCTGCAGCGCATGTTCGCGATCAACGTGTTCGGCAGCTTCCTGTGCGCGCGCGAGGCGGTGAAGCGGCTGTCGACACGCCACGGCGGGCCGGGCGGCGCGATCGTCAACCTGTCGTCGGCCGCGGCGCGGCTGGGGGGCCCGGGGCAGTACGTCGACTATGCCGCCGCGAAGGGCGCGATCGACACCTTCACGATCGGCCTGGCGCGCGAGGTGGCCGCCGAAGGCATCCGCGTGAACGCGGTGCGGCCGGGGATCATCGAGACCGACATCCACGCCTCCGGCGGACAGCCCGACCGGGTGCAGCAGCTGGCGCCGCAGGTGCCGATGCAGCGTGCCGGCACGGCCGACGAAGTGGGGCGCGCGATCGCCTGGCTGATCTCCGATGCGGCGAGCTACACCACCGGCAGCCTGCTCGACGTGACCGGCGGACGTTGAGGCCGACGGGCCCGTTCAGCGGCGTTCGACGATCAACGGCACCAGCTTCAGCGCCTCGCGGATGCGGGCTGCAGCGTCCTGCGCCTCGCCACGGCTCGGGTAGGGCCCGGCCTGCAACCGGAAGATCGACGGCTCGCTGAACACCGCGAGCAAGGGCGCCAGCCAGTCGAGTTCGCCGGACACGCGGCGCTGGAACTCCTCGGCGCCATCGCGCTGCTTGAACGCGCCGAGCTGCACCCAGAAGCCTTGTGCCGCGGTCGTGAAGGCGCGGCTGGGTTTCGGGTCGACCGGCGCATCGGGGGCCGATGCGGCAGGCAGCTCGGGCATCGGCACGGCGGCGACCGGCACCGGCAAGGGGGTCGACACGGCAGCCAGCTCCGTCGCGCCCCCGTCGCGCCGCCACGACCCGGCGCGGATCTGCTCGAACGTGATGCGCTCGACCTCGACCGGCGCGACGCCGTTCAGCACGCCGAGCTTCAGCGCCGCGGTGTAGCTCAGGTCGATCACGCGGCCCGGGTGGAACGGGCCGCGGTCGTTGACGCGCACGACCACCTCGCGCCCGTTGGCCGGGTTGCGCACGCGGGCATAGCTCGGGATCGGCATCGTCTTGTGCGCGGCCGTCATCGCGTACATGTTGTAGACCTCGCCGCTCGCGGTGCGCCTGCCGTGGAACTTGCGGCCGTACCACGAGGCCAGGCCCTTCTCGGTCAACGGGCTGTCGTCGCGCTGCGGCGTGTAGTCCTTGCCGAGCACCTCGTAGGGCTTGTTCGGCCCGCCCGGGCGGATCGGCTCGACCTGCGGCTGCGCATCGGGCACGCGCGCGAGGTCGGGCGGCGGCTTCGCTTCGGGTCCGTCGCGAGACGACGATTTCGGCGGGCCCGAGGCGCACGCCGCCAGCAACGCCGCGACGCACAGCATCGAGAGGTGGTGCCTGTGCTCGCGCAACTCGCGGGCGATCGCATCGAACTTCGTCATTTCTCCTCAATTGGAGGACAGCATGGCGCGTATTGAACACCAGATCTGCCATGTGCCAGCTACTCGGGATGAGCTCCAGCGCGAATGCCGCGATCACTTTCTCGTTCACCGGCTTCGCGCAACGCGGTGGCCGCACCGGCGACCATGCCGACGGCTGGGGCATCGCGTTCTACGAGCGATCCGGCTGCCGCATCTTTCTCGACGACCAGCCGGCCTGCGATTCGCCGCTGGCCGAATTCGTCAGCCGCTACCCGATCAAGTCGAAGATCGTGCTGGCCCACCTGCGCAAGGCCACGCAGGGCGAGCCGATGCTGTCGAACAGCCACCCGTTCCAGCGCGAGTGGGGCGGCCAGTCCTGGATCTTCGCGACCAACGGCGACCTGCGCGATTTCCACCCGCCGCTGCGCGGGCCCTTCCTGCCGATGGGCAGCACCGACAGCGAGAAGGCCTTCTGCTGGATGCTGCAGCAGCTGCGCGAGCGCTTCGGCGACCGGCCGCAACCGCCGGGCTGGCTCGAGATGGCGCCGTGCGTGGCCGAGCTGTCGGCATCGATTGCGCGGCACGGCAACTTCAACATCCTGCTGTCCAACGGCCAGGGCTTGTACGCGCACTGCTCCAGCCGGCTGGTGGTGCTGGAGCGCCGCCACCCGTTTCCGACCGCCCGCCTGGTCGATTGCGACGTGTCGCTCGACCTGGGCGTGCTGAACCGGCGCGACGACCGCATGGTCGTCATCGCGACCGCGCCACTCACGGTCGACGAGCCGTGGTCGCCGCTGAAGACCGGCGAATCGCGGCTGTTCGTCGACGGCGAAACGGTCTGGCGCCACACGCACCCCGACACCCGGATGTTCCCGGTTCCGACGACGCACAGCGGCCGAGGACGCAGCGATGCCGATGGACGTCCGATGGCTCGATGATTTCCAGGCGGTGATCGACTGCGGCAGCTTCACGCACGCGGCGCAGCGCCTGGGCGTGTCGCAGTCGGGGCTGTCGCGGCGCATCCAGGCGCTGGAGCAGTGGGTCGGTGCGCCGCTGTTCGATCGCCTGGCACAGCCGCTGCTGCTGACGGCAGCGGGGCGCCGCTTCGCACCGCTGGCGATCGGGCTGCAGTCGATGCTCGACGCCGCGCAAGGACCGGATCCCTTGCGCATCCACCACCACCCCCATGCCGTGACGATCGCCGTCGCCGACGGCCTCGAGGCGGGCCTGCTGCCGCGGCTGCTCGGGCGCATCCGCAGCCGCTGCCCCGACACGGCGTTGCGCATCATCGGCCACGACGAGCGCCACGCGCGCGCCTCGCTGCTGTCGGGCCGCTCGCTGCTGTGGGTGGTGGCCCAGGATCCGCATGCGGCGGTCGACCTCGCCCCGGAGTTGTTCCAGGCCAAGCTGGTCGCGCGCGACCGCCTGATGCCGGTGGTGGGCGCGCGCGGCGGCCGGCCGCTGTTCGAGCTGCCGGGCACGCCGCAGCGGCCGGTGCCGGTCGTCGACTATGCGGATGCGCATCCGCTGGCGAGCTTCCTGAACCGGGGCCTGGCGCGCGAGCGCACGCTGCCCCACCTGCGCGTGGCCGGCGTCGCACAGAGCATGTCCGGCTTGCACGCGCTGGTGGCCCAGGGGCTCGGGCTCGGCATGGTCTACGAGTCGATGGTGAGCCACGAACTGCGGGCCGGCGAGTTGCTGTGCGCCCAGCCGCGCTGGACCGCGCCGGTCGAGGTGCTGATGGTGCGGCCGCGCCACGTCCCGCACGGCAGCCCGGCGGCCGTGCTGGCGAACACGATCTGGGAGCAGACCGCCGAGCTGCCCGAAGAGCCGCGCCATCCGCTGGCGACCTCGGCGGCGCGCACGGCGCTGCTCGTCAGCGACGTCGTGGGCTGAGGGCGACAGCTCAGCGCGGCGTGGCGGCGCTCAGAGCGACAGCGCCGACAGCTCGGCCTGGCGGATGAGGCGGCGCGTCGCAGCCTCGTCGGCATCCAGCTGGCGCAGCTGCCGCCGGGCGGTGTCGCGCTGGTCGGCGCTCGACTTGTCGTCGGCCAGAACCCTCCGCTGCTCGGTCGCATCGCGCAGGATGCCGTCGAGGCGGTTGTTCAGCTCGCGCAGTTCGGTGCCCATGCGCAGGCCGGCGTTGAACGGCCCCGCGAGATCCGCCGGGCAGGTGTTGCGGTAGGTGCCGCCGAGCCGCGCGAACTCGTAGCCGCTGCGCGCGGTGCAGAAGCTGATCAAGCCCATCTCGTAGCCGGTCCGGTAGGCGTTGCCGACCGGCACCGGCGCGCACAGCGGCGCCGACACCTTGCCGAGCGTCGCATCGTTCTCGCCGAGTTCGCCGGTGCAGTAGGCGCGCTGCCCGTCGGCATGGCCGGCGGCATAGGCGGTGCGGTCGGCGCCGATGTCGTTCTTGCGGCAGGCGTCGGCACGCGCGGCGAAGCGCTCGATCGTCAGGCCTTGCGATGCATCGCGGCGGCCGAGCTCGCGCCAGTCGGCCTTCAGGCAATCGTCCTTGCTCATCACCGAGCAGCCGGCGAGGAAGGTGGCGCAGAGGGTGGCGAGGGTCAGGGTGCGAAGCATGGGAGGCAGGTGCAGGGGTGAACTCGCGAGCAGGCGATCAGGCCATCGACAGCGCGAGGATCGCGGCCAGGAACAGCAGCAGGGCCACCAGGCACACGCACAGCAGCACGCCGGTGCGCCACAGGGTCGACGACCAGGTCAGGCCATAGGCTTCGCGCAGGTGCACGGCCATGTGCACCGGCGGCACGAGGATCAGCAGCGGCGCGACGAAGCCCTGCGCAGGCGTGCCGTACAGCAGCGCCGCGACCGTCACCAGCAGCGACATGAAGGTCAGCGAGTAGAGCGAGAAGACGGCATGGTCGTACATCGCGATCCCGCGGCGCCAGAAGAACATCAGCCACAGGAACGGCAGCGAGATCGGCACCAGCAGGAATGAGAACTTGTAGGCCGTGCCCTTGAGCTTGTAGAGCGCCAGTTCCGGGTTGTCGATGGCGTGGCGGATCGCCGCATCGAGCTTCGCGTTGCCGGTGTTCACCTGGGTGCGGCGCTTTCCGTCGACCGGGCTCGATGCCGGCGCGGCAGCCGCCCTCGGCGAAGCGTCGAAGGCCTGCAGGGCGGCACCTTGCGTGCGCGCCTCCTGGCGGGCTTCGGCCAGTTCGGCGAGTGCATCGGTGAGGTCTTCACCCCGCGCCCGGATCCGGGCGAGTTCCTGCTCGGCCTTGGCGACCGCCGCATCGGCCTCCTTCACCTCGGCCAGCAGGTCGGCCCGCTCGGATGCGGCGCCTGCGAGACGGTCCGGCGTTCCCTTGGGTCCGAGGGACACCACGAAGAACATCAGGAACACCGTGAACAGGAAGAGCGCCAGCGGCGACACATGGCGCACGCGCTGGCCGTCGATGAAGCGGCGCGTCAGCAGGCCGGGCCGCGCCACCAGCAGCGGCAGCGTGCGCCAGCCCTTGGCCTCGAAGTGCAGCAGGCCGTGCAGGACCTCCTCGCCCAGGTGCAGCAGCGAGCGGTGCAGGTGACCGCTCTGGCCGCAGGCGTGGCACCAGGCACCGCGCAGTGTCTCGCCGCAGTTGCGGCACGCCTTGTGTGCATCGTCGCTCACCGCTGCAGCGCGCATGGGGATCGTTCTTCCGTGAAGTGGACCGATGGTGCTGCGGGGTGCGGAGATGGTGCGCCCGGCTGGGATCGAACCAGCAACCCCTGCCTTCGGAGGGCAGTACTCTATCCATTGAGCTACGGGCGCGAAGTGCGGGATTCTACAGTGACCGCCACCGACCCCGGGTGAGCCCGGTGGCGCGCCGGGGGGCGGCCTCTATAATCCCGCGGTTTTGCCAGTACCGCCAGCCAACGGATACGCCTCGAGGAACTCCATGAGCGACGCCCACAGCACTCCCGAACACGACGCCCCGCACGAGGGTCCGATCAAGACGCCCAAGCAGCTGATCCTCGCGGTGTTCTTCGCCTTCGTGATCCCGATCATCGCCATCATCCTGCTGGTCAGCTACGTCGAGGCCGATCACCAGCCCGCCGCCGGCAGCGATGGCCTGAAGGCCGAGGCCGTTGCCAAGCGCATCCAGCCGATCGCCGGCTACGAGGTCAAGGACCTGTCCGATCCCGCCTCGCTGAAGAACGGCGAGCAGGTCTTCGCCGCCCAGTGCACCGCCTGCCACACCGCCGGCGTCGCCGGTGCGCCGAAGTTCGGCGACACCGCCGCCTGGGCGCCGCGCATCCCGCAGGGCTACGACGTGCTGCTGACCCACGCGCTGAAGGGCAAGGGCGCGATGGGCCCGCAGGGCGGCGGCGACTTCAGCGATGTCGAGATCGGCCGCGCCGTCGTCTACATGGCCAACAAGGGCGGCGCCAAGTTCGCCGAACCCGCGGCCGCGCCGGCCTCCGGTGCTGCACCCGCTGCGGCCGCCTCCGCCGCCGAAGCGGCCCCGGCTGCGTCGGCCGCCGCCTCCGGCGTGAAGTAGATCAAGCGGGACGCACGTCCACGCCCACCCGTCGAAGCCGGCCTCGCGCCGGCTTTCTCATTCCAGGCGCTGCGGGCTCAGGCAGACGCCGAACTGCCGCAGCAAGGCCGCCTGCTCGACCGGCTGCGGCGCCCACCAGCCGCGTTCGACGGCATCGGCCGCGGTCTCCATGTCGAGCGTGTGCACGAGGCCCAGGCCCAGCTCGGTGCCGAGGTACAGCCGCCCCGCTTCATCGAGCCAGGCGGTGTCCATGCGCGCCGCGCGGCCGGTGTGCGATTCGAGCTGCGGCGGCGCCTCCGGCTGCGCGGCCAGTCGCCACACCCAGGGCGCCGCCTCCAGTTCGACGAACACCTGCTGCGGCCCGTTCTGGAAGAACCAGCGGCCGCGCACATCGCCCTCGTAATTGCGCCCGATGAACTCGCGCAGCTTGTCATGGCGGATCACGCTGCCCTTGACCTGCGGGAACGCCCCCGCCGCCTGCACGCGGTCGTCGCGCATGTACCACTCGCCGCGCGCATCGAGCGCGAGCCAGCCGACGCAGGCCGGCACGTTGGGCCACTTCTTCAGTGCAGCCTTGACCATCTCGTCCATTGCGGCTCCTTTCGGGGGAATCAGCCGGCCACGTGGGGCGCGAACCATCCCATGACCTGCTCCGGCAATGTCATCACATGCCCGGGCCATGCACCCGCCGGGAATCCCACATGCCCGCCATGGTGCGGCTGCCACAGCGTGACGAACGGGCCGACATCGGCCTGCCGCGGCAGGCTGTGCGCCGGCACGAACGGGTCGTTGCGCGCGTTCAGCACCAGCGCCGGCACGCGGATGCGGTGCAGGTGCGGCTTGGCCGAGCCGCGCTTCCAGTAGTCGTCGGTGTCGCGAAAGCCGTGCAGCGGCGCGGTGAAGACGTTGTCGAACGCATACAGGTCACGGGCCGCGCGCAGCCGCTCGCGGTCGAACAGGCCAGGGTGCTGCTCCCACTTGCGCAGCGCCTTCGGGATCATCGTGCGCAGGAACATGCGCGTGTAGACATGCCGGTTGAAGCCGCGCCCGATCGCCTGCCCGCCGGCTGCCAGGTCGATCGGCGACGAGATCGCGCAGACCCCGCGCACCACCGCCGAGGCCGTGTCGCCCGCCTCCTCGGCCCAGCGCAGCAGCGCATTGCCGCCGAGCGACACGCCCACCGCGACGATCGGCCCGGCGTGGCGCGCGCGCAGCACCTGCAGCACCCAGCCGATCTCCTCGAAATCGCCGGAGTGGTACGCGCGCGGCGCGAGGTTGATCTCGCCCGAGCAGCCGCGGAAGTGCGGCACCACGTAGTGCCAGCCGCGCTCGCGCGCCCAGTGCGCGAAGGCCTGCGCGTAGTGGCTCGCGGAAGAGCCTTCGAGGCCGTGGAACAGCACCAGCATCGGCGCACCGGCCGCTGCATCTGCCACGTCAGCACCCACCTGGAAATCCACGTCGATGAAGTCGCCGTCGGGCGTGGACCAGCGCTCGCGCCGGTAGACCGGCGCCGGCCCGTGGTAGCGCTTCGAGTACAGCGCCGGCCAGATCGTCTGCAGGTTGCCGCCGACGGCACCACGGCCACCGAGCCAGCGTGGGGACAGGAAGTCCATCGATGCCCCCTTCAGTGCAGTGTTGCCGGCGCTTCGCCGACCTCCTGCACCTCGCCGACGGAGCCGGGGCTCGCATGGTGCGCGACCATGCGCCAGCCGAGCGCCGTCTTCACGTACACGTTGGTCGCGACGACCCAGGCCGCCTGCGGGCCCTCGTTGGTCATCACCTGCACCCGCTCGAGCACGCTGTGCACCGACGTCGATTCGCTCTCCAGCCGCCGCACCTTCTCGGGGTGCGCATCGATCGTGCCGTTCGAGAACATCGACTCGAACGCGGCGCGGATCGCCGCCGGCCCGACCACCCGCGGCCCGCCCGGGTGCACGCAGGTGATGTCGTCGTCGTCCGACCAGACCGCCATCAGCTTCTCGATGTCGCCGCGCTGCAGCGCCTCGTAGAACTGCTGCTCGGTGTCGTCGGCCGAGGACAGCAGCGCGGCAGCGGGCGGTTTGGGACGGGCCATCGGCGGGGTTCCTTATCGGAAGACGACGGTCTTCTGACCGTTCAGCAGCACACGGTGCTCGACATGCCAGCGCACCGCGCGCGCCAGCACCATGCATTCGACATCGCGGCCGACCGCGGTGAAGTCCTGCGCGCTCAGCGAATGGTCGACGCGGGCCACGTCCTGCTCGATGATCGGCCCCTCGTCGAGGTCGGCGGTCACGTAGTGCGCAGTCGCGCCGATCAGCTTGACGCCGCGGTCGTGCGCCTGGAAGTACGGCTTCGCGCCCTTGAAGCTCGGCAGGAAGCTGTGGTGGATGTTGATCGCCCGGCCCTTCATGAAGCTGCAGAAGCCGGCACTCAGGATCTGCATGTAGCGCGCGAGCACGGTCAGGTCGACCTGCTCGCGCTCGATCAGCGCCTCGATCTGCTGCTCCTGCGCGCGCTTCGCCTCGGGGCTGCTGCCGGCCGGCAGCGGCAGGTGGTGGAACGGGATCTGGTAGCGCTCGGCGAGGCTGGCGAAATCGGGGTGGTTCGACACGACGGCCGCGATGTCGGCATTCAGCTGCTGCGAATGCCAGCGGTACAGCAGGTCGTTCAGGCAGTGGCCGTGCTGGCTCACCATCAGCAGCAGGCGCGGCCGGCGCGACAGGTCGTGGAAGGTCGCGTCCATGCCGTACTGCTCCCGCACGCTGGTGAACAGCTTGTCGAGCGTCGCGACCTCGGCCAGGTGCGCCGGCGCCTCGAAATGCACGCGCATGAAGAACAGCCCGGTCGCCGACGCTTCGCCGATGTCGCCGAACTGCTGCGAATCCAGGATGTTGCAGCCGGCCTGGTACAGCAGGCCCGAGACGGTGTAGACGATGCCCTTGGTGTCACGGCACGACAGGGTGAGGACGAATTCACGAACAGGCTGCATGGGCGCAGATTGTACGGACGGGGTAAAGCCCCGCGAGGCCCCGCATAGAATCGCCGCCACGTGAACCACGTCACGCCCCCTCGTGACTTCCAGCGCCATGGCAGCAGCACCCGCCGGATGGAGTGATCGCAGCAAGGAGCTGTCGGCGCTGCTGGCGCGCAGCGGGCTCGGCGACCGCCAGGCCTTCGCGGCGCTGTACGAGCGCACCAGCGCGCATCTGTTCGCCGTCGTGCTGCGTATCAACCGGGACCGGGCGCAGGCGGAAGACGTGCTGCAGGAGGTGTATGTCAACGTCTGGCGCGCCGCGCAGAGTTTCGATGCGGCACAGAGCCAGCCGCTGACCTGGCTGACCAGCGTCGCGCGCAACCGTGCGATCGACAGCCTGCGCCGCAAGCAGACCGAGCCGCAGACGCAACCGGCGCCGTTCCACGACGACGAGGACAAGGACGTGTACGACGATGTGCCTGACGACGCGCCGACGCCGCTCGAGATGCTGAGCCGCGCCTCGGACGCCCGCGCGCTCGCGCAGTGCATGGACGGCTTGAGCGCGCCGCAGCGGCAGAGCGTGGCCCTCGCGTTCTACGACGGCCTGAGCCATGCCGAGGTGGCCGAGCAGATGCGCCAGCCGCTCGGCACCGTGAAATCGTGGGTGCGGCGCGCGCTGCTGGCGCTGAAGGCCTGCCTCGACAACGCCGTGCTGCGCGACAGCCGTGCGCGGGCTGCCTGATGGACTACAGCCGGCCTGAACGGGCCGATCGCCTCGGCGCCGAATACGTCGCCGGCACGCTGCGCGGCCCGGCGCGGCGGCGCTTCGAATCGCTGCTGCCCGGCCACCCGGCGCTGCGCAGCGCGGTGCAGCGCTGGCAGGACCGGTTGATGCCGCTGACCGTCACGCTCGCCCCGGTGCAGCCGCCGGCGCGCGTGTGGCGGCGCATCGAGACCCGGCTCGGGCTGCGGCCCACCGAGGCACCGTCGCAGGCCTGGTGGGCGCGCCTCGCGTTCTGGCGCGTGCTGAGCGGCGTCGCCACCGCGGCGACGCTGGCGCTGGCCTTCGTCGTCGCGACCCCGCCGCCGGCGCAGGCGCCGGTGGTCGTCGTGCTGTCGGCCGCCGCGCCGGCCGACCAGCCGAATGCCGTGACGCCGGCCAGCTTCGTCGCCAGCATCAGCGCCGATGGCCGCGCGATGGTGACGCGGCCGCTGGCCCCCGTCAGCGTGCAGGCCGACCGCTCGCTCGAGCTGTGGGCGCTGCCGCCGAGCGGCGCGCCGCGCTCGCTGGGCGTGATCTCGGCCAGCGGCTCGACGGTGGTGCGCCGCGGCCAGGTGCTGCAGGGCACGTCGGCGCTCGCCGTCACGCTGGAGCCGCCGGGCGGGTCGCCATCGGGCGCACCGACCGGGCCGGTGCTCTACGTCGGCAAGCTGAGTTCGTAGCCCGGAAGCCATTCCGGGAGCGGCAGCCGAAACCCGGAATGGCTTCCGGGCTACGCGCTGCGAGGCAACGTGACGCTGAACGTCGACCCGACGCCCGGCGCGCTCTCGACCTCGATGCGCCCGCCCATCAGCACGATCAGCGCGCGCGTGATCGCGAGGCCGATGCCGGTGCCCTGGATGCCGCTGCGCGCCTGCGCAAGCCGGTTGAACGGCTCGAACAGCTGCGGCAGGTCCTTGGCCGCGATGCCGATGCCGTCGTCGATCACCTGCAGCAGCACCTCGCCGTCGCGGGCCTCGGCACGCACCCACACCGAGCCGCCGGCGCGGTTGTACTTCACCGCGTTGCTCAGCAGGTTCAGCACCACCTGGCGCAGCCGCGTCGGGTCGGCGCGCACCTGCAGCGCCTGCGCGCCTTCGATCGGCCGCAGCGTCACGCCTGCCTCGCCGGCCTGCGGCGCCAGCATGTCGAGGCATTCGCCGAGCAGCGGGCCGAGCGCGATGTCGGCCGACTCCACCGACAGCTGGCCGGCCTCGATGCGGCTGTGGTCGAGCAGGTCGCCGATCATGCGCAGCAGGTGCTCGCCCGATTCGCGGATCAGCCCGACGCGCCGGCGCTGCGCCACGCTGAGCGGCTCTTCGTCGAGCTCCAGCAGCTGCGCGAAGCCGAGCACCGCGTTCAGCGGCGTGCGCAGCTCGTGGCTCATGCGCGACAGGAACTCGGTCTTCGCGCGGTTCGCCGCATCGGCCGTCGCGGCAGCGGCGCGCGCCTTCTCGAGCTCGCGGTACTCGGTGATGTCCTCGAGGTAGCCGTGCCACAGGATCGAGCCGTCCGGCGCACGCCGCGGTGACGACACCGCCTGCATCCAGCGCAGGCTGCCGTCGGGGTGGTGGTAGCGGTATTCGGTGCGCTGCGTCGCCTTGCTGCGCGCCCAGTTCGACACCGCGGCCATCAGTTCCTCGCGGTCGCTGCGCGCGATGCGGCGGAACATCTCCAGCGCATCGCCCATCAGCTGCTGCGGCGTCAGCCCCAGCACCTCGGTGCAGCGGTCGCTGACGAACGGGATCTCGGCGCGCCCGTCCGGCCACAGCCGGTACTGGTACAGCACGCCGGGCACGTGCCGCATGATCTGCTGCAGCCGCTCGTCGCGCTCGGCCGCCTCGCCCTGCGCCTGGCGGCGCAGCGTCACGTCGCTCAGCGTGCCGACCATGCGGCGCGGCCGGCCGTCGGGCCACCACTCGACGATGCGGCCGCGCTCGGACAGCCAGCGCCAGCTGCCGTCCTTGTGGCGCGCGCGGTACTCGCTCTCGTAGGCCGGGATCTCGCCGCGCGCATGGCGCAGGTAGGCGGCGTGGTTCAGCGGCCGGTCGTCGGGGTGGATCACGCTGTCCCAGCCGGCCTGGGTGGGCAGCATCTCGCCGACCGCGTAGCCGAGCAGCGCGACGCTGCCGTCCATGCCGCCGAGCGCGTCGGCCTCCATGTCCCAGGCCCAGACCGAGGTGCCGGCGCCGACCAGCGCCTCGCGCATCAAGCGGTCCTGCTGCAGGTCGGTGGGCGGCATCGCGGGGCTGCCGGTGTCAGGCGAGGCGCAGCCGGTCGTCGAGCGCGGCTTCCACCCGCTGCGCGCTGACGCCGGTCAGGCAGCGGGTGTGGCCGAAGCGGCAGCTGCGGTCGAAGCAGGGGGCGCAGTCGAGCTGCAGCTCCTCCTTCAGCCAGATCACTTGCGCGCGCGGGTTCAACGGCGGCGTGTGCTCCGGGCTCGTCGAGCCGAACACGGCGACCTGCGGGATGCCGAACGCCGCCGCGACGTGCATCAGCCCGGAATCGTTGCTGACGACCCCGCGGGCGCCGGCGATCAGTGCCATCGCGTCGATCAGCGTGGTCTTGCCGGCAAGCACTCGGCAGGCGCCGGGCGCGGCCCCGGCGATCTCGTCGCACAGCGCGACTTCCTTGCCCGAGCCGAGCAGCACGACCGGCAGGCCGTGGGCGGCATGCAGCGAACGCGCGAGCTCGGCGTAGTGCGAGGCGGGCCAGCACTTGGCCGGGCCGTATTCGGCACCCGGCGCGAAGGCCCAGTACTGCTGCGGCGCCAGCTCGGCCGCGGTGGTCACGCGCTCGAGCGTCGCCGCATCGAACTGCAGGCGCGGCCGCTCGGTCTCGGCCGGTCCGCCCGCCAGTGCGCTGTAGAACGCCACCATCGGCGGGCGCCCGCCCGGGTTCGGCAGCCGCTTGTTCAGCAGCAGCGGCCGGCCTTCGCCCTGGTAGCCGATGCGCTGCGCAATGCCGGCGAAGAACGGGATCAGCGCCGACTTGATCGAGTTCGGCAGCACGTAGGCGGTGTCGAAGCGGCCGCGCAGCGTGGCCGCGACACGGCGCCGCGCCGACCAGTCGAGCCGCCCGTGCGCGAACGGCAGCTCCATCACCTCGCGCACGCCGGCCATCGCCCGGTACACCGGCGCGACCCACGGCAGCGCGGCGACCGTCACCTCGTCGCCGCGCGCCACCAGCCGGCCGACCAGCGGCTGCGACATCACCGCGTCGCCGATCCACTGCGGGGCGATCAGCAAGGCGCGGTTCATCGCGTCGTTCAGTGCGTGTGGAGTTTTTCGCCGGCCTTCAGGCGATACACGGTGCCGCAGTACGGGCACTTGCCTTCGCCGGTCGTCGCGACGTCGATGAACACCTTCGGGTGGGTGCTCCACAGCGTCATCTTCGGGTTCGGGCAGAACACGACGCCGGGGCCCTGCACGTCGTGCGCGGTGACTTCAACCACTTCCTGTTGCTTGCTGCTGCTCATGGGGTCCTCAGACGGCGGTCAGCCATTCGGCGTATTTGGGATTGCGGCCGTTCACGATGTCGAAGAACGCGCTCTGGATCTTTTCGGTGATCGGCCCGCGCGAGCCGCTGCCGAGCTCGATGCGGTCGAGCTCGCGGATCGGCGTCACCTCGGCGGCGGTGCCGGTGAAGAAGGCCTCGTCGCTGATGTAGACCTCGTCGCGGGTGATGCGCTTCTCGACCAGCTTCAGGCCGAGGTCGTTGCAGATCGCGAAGATCGTGTTGCGGGTGATGCCGTTCAGCGCACCGGCCGACAGGTCGGGCGTGTAGACCACGCCGTTCTTGATCACGAAGATGTTCTCGCCGGCGCCTTCGCTGACGAAGCCGGAGGCGTCGAGCAGCAGCGCCTCGTCGTAGCCGTCCTCGGTGGCTTCCATGTTGGCGAGGATCGAGTTCGTGTAGTTGCTGACCGCCTTGGCCTGCGTCATCGTGATGTTGACGTGGTGGCGGGTGTAGCTGCTGGTCTTCACGCGGATGCCGCGCCTGAGGCCTTCTTCGCCCAGGTAGGCGCCCCAGGACCAGGCGGCGACCATCAGGTGGATCTGGTTGCCCTTCGGGCTCACACCCAGCTTCTCGGAGCCGATCCAGGTCAGCGGGCGCAGGTAGCAGCTCTCGAGCTGGTTCTCGCGCACCACGGTGCGCTGCGCGTCCATCACCTCCTGCTGCGAGAACGGGATCTTCATGCGCAGGATCTTCGCGCTGTTGAAGAGCCGCTCGGTGTGCTCGCGCAGCCGGAAGATCGCCGTGCCCTTGGCCGTCTTGTAGGCGCGCACGCCCTCGAAGGCACCGCACCCGTAGTGCAGCGTGTGGCTGAGCACGTGGATCCTGGCGTCGCGCCAGTCCACCAGTTGCCCGTCCATCCAGATTTTTCCGTCGCGATCGGCCATCGACATGGCAGGCTCCTGTGTGGGGAATTGGCTGAGGAAATCAGACTGAAGAATCAGACTGAGAGCAGGCGATTTTACGGATTGGCCGGCGGCTCCGCCGGAACCTCCGGATCAGGCCGCACCAGCGTCCACTTGGCGAGCTTGCCGCGCTTGAATTCGAGCGTGACCTCGCTGCCGCCGTCGTCGGCCCAGGCCCAGGTGTCGGCCAGGGCGTCGACCTTGCGGCCGAGGCTGCGCGTCATCGTCACCACCTGCATCATCGTCAGGCCTTCACTCAGCTTCGAGTGCAGCATCACGGTGCTGCCGACGTGGCCGACCGGCGCTTGGCCGGCGTTCTTCATCACGCGCAGCGCGCGGCTGAACTGGATCAGCAGCCAGAACACGATGACCGATGCGGCCATCACGACGCCCTGCCAGCCATACGCCTGCCACGCTGCCGCCACCGCGATCACCGCGAGGCCCCACCCGACGATTGGATTCATGCGCGCGATGTTACGGGGCGGATCGGGGCACTCGCCTGTGCAGTTTCCACAACGAAGCCGGTTCGCAGCGCGTGGGCCCAGTCCGGGCGGCCGTGCTGCTGCGCCAGCCGGGCGGCCGGTTCGGCGTCGAAGGGCACGGCGCGCCATTCGACCTGCCAGCCCGCGGGGCGGCGCGTCAGCAGCGCATAGCGGGCGTGCGGCGTGCCGTTCTCGACCACGTGCGGGTGCGGGTGGTCGTCGTCGTAGGCCTGCAGGCCGACGCTGCCGGGGTTGACGATGAGGCGGCCATCAGCAAGCTGCAGCCCGCGCGGCACGTGGGTGTGGCCGCACAGGATCACGCCGTGCGCCACGCCTTGCTGGGCATCGCCAGCGCGAGAAGTCGCCTCGGCGAGGGTAGCCGGCCGCATGCCGCCGGGGTCGACGGATTCGAGGAAGTAGACGAGGTCGCTGCCGGGCGTGCCGTGGCAGCAGAAGACCTCGTCCGACAGCTGCAGCGTGGCCGGCAACCCGGTGAGCCAGGCCCGGTGGGGCGGCAGCAGGCGTTCGGCGGCAAACGCGTCGGAGGCCCCCATCGCCGCGACATCCGGCGCCAGCACCTGG